>JAERML010000129.1 GCA_016844425.1 Bacteroidota bacterium | reverse complement strand
GGGCTTTCAGGTGTACCCTCCCGTGGCGTCGGTCGAGAATGGGAAAGCGCTTTATGGGAAGTACTGCAGCACGTGTCATGGAGTAGACGGGAAAGGAGAAGGCACAGCAGCGGTATACCTCTCGCCAAAACCGAGAGACTTCACGGGCGGCATATTCAAATTCCAGTCCACTCCTGCCGGATCTCTCCCCACCGACCAGGATCTGCACAGGGTGCTCCTCAATGGTATGCCCGGCTCAGGCATGCCTTCATGGGATCGGCTGAGCGATCAGGACCGGACGGACCTTGTTGCATACATCAAGTCGTTCTCGCCGAGATTCCAGTCTGAGAAACCGGCGGATCCGATTTCCATCGGGAGTGAACCAGCGCGAACGCCGAAGATGGTGGCGGACGGCAAGGCTGTCTATGCACTGGCAAGTTGCTGGTCATGTCATGGAAAGACCGGTAAGGGAGACGGACCAGCCTCCGGCGCGTTGATGGACGATCAGGAGCGCCCAATTCGTCCATACAATTTTACACGGGCAGGCGCTTTCAAAGGCGGAGGCACACCGAAGGACATCTACCGCACGTTCAGCGGCGGTATCGGCGGAACTCCAATGCCGGGCTATGGTGAAGATGCCCTTAGTATGGGCCAGGAAGACTTCGCCGACCTCAGCAACCTCGAAGGACAGTACACCGACGCTGAAATCCGGGAGGTGAAGAGTTTTGTCGATCAGCTGCCGCCACGCGCACGCATGGACGCCATGAGCGTCGCGGATCGAAAAGCGCTTGCCGACGGCCTTCGATGGTCACTCGTGTATTACGTCCTCTCGTTATCCGATCCCACGAAGACGCAAGTAACATACCGAACGACCGATCATCCTCTCACGGTAAATTTCGTCGATGTCCTGGCGGCGTTCATGGACCCGGCCGCGGATCAGTGGAAGAACGTGAAGGAGTCCGAGCTTGCGCTGATCTCCTTGTGGCAACGTGACACGCCGACCGATCGCGTGTACGTCAAGACCGCCACTGACGGCAAGTCCGTCGCGTTCCGTCTCGAATGGGAAGACCCAACAAACAATGACGGTGCGCTCTACAATGGAACATTTGGTGACGCGGCTGCGATACAGTTCCCGCTCGACCCTGCAAGCGATCCGTTCTTCGCCATGGGAGATACAAGCCTTGTCGTGAACATCTGGCAATGGAAGAGCTGGTGGGAACGGGATCTGAAACAATACGCCGGCGTGAATAGCGCGTTCCCGAGGAATGCAGCGGACTTCTACATGTTCGACGTTGCGGGCGGTTCGCGTGCAGAGATCTTCGCGAGCAAGGACTCCGCGAAATCGCTCTCGATGTCGTGGAACGCAGGGTGGGGTTCCGGTAACCTGATCAGCGCACAAACCCGGACATCTCCGGTTGAGGACCTCGATGCCAGAGGCTTCCGCACATTGACTTCCCAGGCCACTCAGGAGCAGAATGTACAGGGTAAGGGTGTCTGGCAGAATGGGAGATGGTCGGTGGTGTTCACCCGAGAGCTTGACCCGAAACAGAAGGGCGACGTCACACTCTTGGTCGGAACAACACTTCCCGTTGCATTTGCAGTGTGGGATGGCGCGTTCAGTGACCGGAACGGGCAAAAGATGGTGACGAACTGGTATCGACTAACAATTGGCTCCCAATGACGACAACCATGAATACACTGCTTACAGAAGTTGACCCAACGGTGGCTCTCACGCGCGGCAGTCTTTACAGACTCCTTGCGAAGTCATTCCTCTATCCGACCTCGGAGATTGTCGAAACATTTGGCAGTGCTGGGTATGGTGAGACCCTGCGAGGCTACACATCGCTGAACAAGGGTGCCTCGAAGTTGCAGAGGGCCGTTGATGAAATGACTAACTTTCTCACGTCACCGGACAACTGGCGAAGGGATGGGCTTGAACCGGAGTACAACCGGCTTTTTGCGCACATCGGCTCGGCAAAGTGTCCGCCCTACGAAACGGAATACGGATACGATAATATCTTTCAGAAGACCGAAGCCTTGGCGGACATCGCCGGATTCTATCGCGCCTACGAGCTCGATGTGGCCGATGGCAATAGAGAGCGCGTGGATTTCCTGAGCACCGAGCTGGAGTTCATGTCGTTCCTCGCCCTCCACGAAGCATACGCACGAGAACAACGCGAGCAGGAACATCTCGAGGTCTGTCTCGATTCACAACGGAAATTCCTGCAGGATCATCTGGGACGGTGGGTGAGCATGTTTGCGAAGGTGCTTGCGCAGTCGGCGAGGAATGAATTCTACCGGCATCTGGGCGAACTTGCAGACGCATTCGTTGAGTCTGAGGTGCAGTACCTTGGAGTCACGCCGGAGAAAGTCACGGCACCGGGCAAGGGCTTGCAGGAGCCGCCGGCCCCGTTTGGTTGTGACGCCTGTCCGGGTGGCAAACTGAATGAGATGTCGCCGGAGGTGGAGGGATCTGTCTGAGTCCGGTCAATTCCACAACGTGGATCCAGTTCATCGTAGAACCAGGGAGGAAGAACTCGTATGCTCGGAAATCTGGGAATGACAGGAATGCTGCTCATTGTTGTATCAGTCATGCTGTTGCTTGGTGCCAAGAAAATCCCTGATCCTGCCAAGGGCATTGGCAAGGGCATTCGGGAGTTCAGGAAGGAAATGAGGGGGATTGGCCTCATGCACGCGGACGATGAGTAAGAACGTCGTTTGAAAGAGCGATGCGATTCTGATTATCACAGAATTTGGTTAGACTGTTCTTCAACAACACATCTCCGAGTCAGCGGTGCCTGTAGACTTTATGTCCATGGCATCCTGACCGTTGAGTCTGAGGACTCCATCAACGATACGTGTTGGTGAACGGTGGCATCGGAAACGATGCCGCCTCCCGGCTTGTCCTGGTATTCGGGACGTGGAAAGGAGAGGTACAGAATCATCTCGCGAGTGAGCGGCATTGCCACAGTACAATGCTCACTGTACCCCATCCTGTCTACACGGGATGGGGTTTGTGTTTTGAGGACAGCAATAGCAATTCGAAAGGAAGTAAACATGGCAATTCCAAAACGGTTCAAAAAGTTCACCGAGGACTATCCCGAAGTGGCCAGGGCGTATGAGACGTTGGGCGATGCGGTACATGCAGCAGGTCCACTCGATCCGGGAACGCGTGCGCTGATCAAGCTCAGTATCTCCATCGGTGCGCGTCTTGAAGGCGCTGTGCACTCACACGTGCGAAAGGCTTTGAATGCTGGCGTGAAACCAGAGGCCCTTCGCCACGCGGCACTGCTCTCGCTTCCAACCATCGGGCTCCCTTCGATGATGGCAGCGTTGAGCTGGATTGATGATGTACTTGAGGAAATCAAACCAAAGAGAAGAAAGAAATGAACGGGCTCACCGACGGGTTCGGTCGAACCCACACGTATCTCCGCATCTCGGTAACAGACAGGTGCAATCTGCGGTGTGTGTATTGCCTGCCCGCCCCGCTGGGCCATGATGGGCAGGCGGGCATGCCTGCAGCGGGCATCCTCGCAAAACCGAAGGATGAGATTCTCACGTTCCACGAGATCGAGTGTGTTGCGCAAGTGTTTGCACGGCTCGGGGTCGACAAGATTCGACTGACTGGCGGTGAACCGCTCGTACGCCGGAACCTGCCGGAGTTGGTGCAGCGGCTCACCCGCATTGCAAGTATCCGCACCGTGGGAATGACGACGAATGGTGTTCTTCTCAGATCTCACATCAAGGAGTTGAAACTCGCAGGACTGGCGAGCATCAATGTCAGCCTCGACACACTTCGGCCTGAACGTTTCGAGAAGATTGCCCTCCGCTCGCATTACAATGATGTTCTCGCCGGGATTGAGGCCGCACTTGAGGAAGGCTTCGCACCGCTCAAACTGAACATGGTGGTGATGGGTGGAGTGAATGACGATGAGTTGCCGGACTTCGTTGAGTTGACGAAGGAGCGCCCGATCAATGTCCGGTTCATTGAGTTCATGCCCTTCAAGGCGAACCAGTGGAATGTTGGGACGTTCGTGCCGTATGCAACAATGAAGGATACAGTTGCACAACACTTTGAGTTGATTCCCGTCGCTGACGGTCCACATCAGGGGATGGTTGCCAAAGATTTCCGGGTTCAAGGCTGTGTCGGTATGGTCAGCTTCATCACCTCCATGTCTGACCACTTCTGCGATAGCTGCAATCGTCTTCGTCTGACCGCCGATGGTTCGATCAAATCCTGCCTGTTCTACTCCGCAGAAGTCAACCTGCGTTCCGCACTTAGGGGCGGCGCGAGCAATGAGGTGTTGGAGGACATAATCCGTTCCGCCGTGATCCTGAAACCCCGGCAGCATCCCGACATGGATGATCTGGTTGAATTGGAGAATCGTTCCATGATTGAGATCGGAGGTTGACAATGCGTGACGTTTCTCAGAAAGTCAAAACCCTCAGGGTTGCCACGGCGACTGCGCGTCTGCGTCTTCATCCAGACGTCATCGCACTGATTCATCAAAGCAAGATCCCAAAAGGAAATCCGCTCGAAGTGGCAAAGGTTGCAGCCGTGCAAGCAGCAAAACACACAAGCGACATCATTCCCTACTGTCACCCTTTGCCAATTGATTATGTTGGCGTTGAATATGCGTTTGGCGAAAACTGGATTGATGCGACGGCAACAGTCAAGGCCATCTACAAGACTGGCGTCGAGATGGAGGCACTGACTGCTGCTTCCGTGGCGGCGTTGACGTTGTATGACATGATGAAGATGCTTGATGAAGAGATGTCGATTCCCGAGGTGCGGCTTGTGAAGAAGACAGGAGGGAAGTCGGATTTCCGTGCACCGGAAGGAAAGACCTCCCGTGCTGCTGTGTTGGTGATGTCCGATTCGATTGCAGCGGGAAAAAGCGACGACCGATCCGGAACGATGATTGTTGAACGACTCAAGGATCATGGCGTTGAAGTTGCCGACTACGCAGTAATACCGGACGATAATGCGAGAATTGTGGGGGCACTGAAAAGCTATGCCGATGAGCTACAGCTCGACCTCGTGGTGGCAACAGGTGGCACAGGCTTTGGCCCGCGAGATGTGACACCAGAGGCGATGGATGAAGTGATTGAGCGTGATGCATCCGGCATTGCTGAAGCAGTGCGGGCATATGGACAGGAGAGGCTTC
>JAERML010000128.1 GCA_016844425.1 Bacteroidota bacterium | reverse complement strand
GTTCACCCTTGCGTGGGGAATCATCCTGATGGGGAACGGCCCGGAGGGTGTCGTACCGTATGCGCTGTTTGTCCTCCTTTCTCTCGCCCTTTCCCTCGTGTTCCTTGGCATTGCCGTCTTGGTAGCAACGGTGAACCGGCGAAAATCTCGCGCCTTTGGTGTTTCCCTTTTCCTCTGGTTTTTCTTCGTGCTTTTTTATGACCTAATAGCCCTGGGTGGAACCTTATTCTTCAGAGGCTCATCGGCCAACGTGTTTCTTTTCGTATCGCTGTTCGGGAATCCCGTGGACATGGTCCGTGTGGCGACGTTGATTCTCCTGGATAATATTACTATCTTTGGAGCGGCGGGTGCAGTCATGCTCAGGTTCCTCGGGGGGCAGATATCGAGTGTCGCCCTGTTGGTCGTCGGACTGGCGGTGTGGGCAGCTTTACCTGTTATTGTGGCCAACCGTCTGATGCGACGGCAAGATCTGTAGTGAAGCCCCAATCCCGACGACAAGCCGTCTAACCGCCCGCGTTCAAGAACTTAATTCACCAGTTGGAGATCCCATGGCGAAAAACTACGTGTCAAACAAGGATGAATCAGCACGGCTTTTCCAGAGCGATTTTCTGGAGATATTCACTCATGTCCACCCCACCATTCCTCTCATGGTGTACGTTCCAGTGATAGCCTATTTCATGTACCGGGGCTGGGGCGTTCTGACCGGAGCAGAGATTGTGGTCGCATTCCTCGGTGGTGTCCTTGTCTGGACGTTGACTGAGTATCTGTTACACAGATTTGTCTTTCACTATGAACCCACGACCAATTGGGGGAAGCAGCTTCACTTCCTGATGCACGGCGTGCATCACGACTATCCAAATGATTCACTACGGTTGGTTATGCCCCCTGTCGTGAGCCTGCCTCTGGCCCTGTTGTTTTATGCGGTCTTCATGGTCTTGCTGGGCGACATGCTGATCTGGTCATTCTTTGCGGGCTTCTTGTTGGGGTATCTCTGGTACGACATGCTGCATTATGCAACGCATCATTTCGCAATGAAGAATCAGGTGGCGTTGTGGGTGAAGCAGCATCACATGCGCCATCACTACCAGACCGATGACTTCAATTATGGCGTCAGCTCGCCTTTATGGGATTTTGTGTTCGGAACGTATCAAGCAAAGAAACAGACTCTCACCGAGTCCTGATCGCTCGGCGAGTCCGATGCGAAGATGAAGAAAGCCGCTGACCGAATTTTTGTCGCCATCTTCGCATCGGCCATCAGTATTGCCATCATTGTCGTCATCGTTCGTTCAAACGATGACGAGGAAAACCGGCACTACGAACGTAGCGAAACCCTTCTCTCTGTTGCCAACCTCTCCGAAGCACCCCTGACGCTTTTCAAGGCGGGAAACACGCTGCGCGACACTATCTGCCTCGGCTCCATCGAAGTCGCATCTCTCTGGCTCTCCCCAGGTAACTACTTCATAGGTGCTGAGAGGATGGGGCTTTTCTATCCCATCTCATTAACCGGATACAGAAACGGCCCTGACGACGATGGTTCGTTTGCTGTAACGGTCAGAACAACTCCACGGGAGAAGCCTCCTCGCCTCCTTCCCAGCAATCCCGACTTCAGCTTTATTCCCAGTGGGCATTTTCTGATGGGCGATCGGCTGAACCCGCGCGAACCGCACTACGTATGGCTGACGGGGTACTTCATTGCATCGTTTGAGGTGAGCAACGCCGAGTACAATGAATTCTTCCATGGGACGGACGGATTCGAGAACAATGCGCACTGGCCAGAGAATGGGCGGCAATGGAAAACGTCTGGCAGATCGCAGGCCTCCTCGCTTCTCACGAACCGGAATGCCGACTCACTTCGTTTCGGCCAGCCGGATCATCCTGTGACATGGGTGAATTGGTATGAGGCGACAGCATATTGCGCATGGCTGACGGCGAGAATCGGAGGCGGAAAGTGGTTGTTCACTCTCCCCACGGAAGCAGAATGGGAGAAGGCTGCTCGAGGTCCCGACAATTTCGACTACGCGCTCGGGAGAACGATCAGTGACAATGAAATCGGCCTCTACAACTGGAAGAAAAACCCTTCCGCTCCAGTTACCGTGGTAGGAAAGAACATCACCCCATCCCTCTTCGCACCCAACCGTTACGGCCTTTATCACCTAACAGGAAACGTGATCGAATGGACCACGTCCATCAACCTCCCGTTCAACCGCGATCATCCCTACCAGAACGATGAGCGAAACCACAAGGACACGCCGGGTCTCCGCGTTGCTCGGGGCGGATCGTGGTACAGCGCAAGCGTTGCGAACCTCTCCAATGCCTACAGAGATGCATTTCAGCCCGAGCACTCCAGTCAGGAAACAGGCTTCAGAATCGTGGCACGCCACCTTCCCTGATGTTGTCCCTTACCTTCCGCGGTAACAAAGGTCGCCTCGCTTCGTATGTCAACCGAAGGGCCTATCGAGTTGTCCAATCCAATGAAGCCACATACATCGAGTCTGCGCATGACCACCGCTGCTGACGAGCAGCAACTTATTCTCGACGCGAAGGCAGGGAGCCATGACGCGTTCCGGCAGCTTGTAGAACGATATATGAAACAAACATATAACGTGGCGTACGGTTTTGTGCGAAGCCATCAGAGTGCGGAGGATATTGCGCAGGAGGCGTTTGTGCGGGCCCATGCTTCGCTCCCCGGCTTTCGCGGCGACGCGCAGTTCGGCACGTGGCTTTATCGGATCACCATGAACCTCGCGCTCAATCATGTGAAGTCCCGGAATCGAAAGGGGGAACAGTTCGTTGAAGACACAGCGGCAGTATATTTGCCCGCACAGGATCACCAGGAGGTCTATAACGCAGACCGGCCTTTCCATATCGAGCGTGCATTGCACGAGCTTCCAACCTTGCAGCGCGCCGTGGTGATCCTCAGACATATCGAAGGCCTCTCCACGCGCCAGGTCAGCCAGATCCTTCGCTGCTCGGAAGGAACCAGAGGATTGATGAAAATGAAGAGGAAGTTGGAATTTCTGCGGGAGGAGGCGTGACGATGAGGCATTCGAGAGTAAGTCGCCTGCTGTACGAGTACCTGGGCAACGAATTGTCTGCGGCAGACCGGGTACCGGTGGAGCAACATTGTGCTTCATGTGAGAAGTGCGCTTCCCAATTGAAGATAATGCGGGAAACGCTCCGCGTTTTTTCACGGCCACAGATTTCCGCTGCCGACGTACAGCCCGAGGAATTCTGGAATGCATTCGTGCACAAGGTGGAGGCCTCCACCGCTGCTCGCCGACGAAGCATACGCAATCCCTGGACCGGGCTGCTCGATGAAATCGAGCGCACCATCCAGCTTCAGTGGCGCACTGTTGCGGGCTTTGCAGGCGCAGTCACACTCCTCGCCGTTGCTTTTGCTGTCTGGAAGCTGTCACCCTCCGCACCGCCCCCCGATCATGCAGGTGAGATGACCGTGAGTCCTGACAATGCCACCCTCACGAGCACCCGCGTGAATCAGTACTTCCGCAAATCAAAAAACCTCTTCGTCGGTCTCACCAATATGAAGACGTTCGAGGGACAACCGGTTGACCTGACCGCAGAGCGGCAAGCCTCCCGTGAGCTGATCCAGGAAGCGCGGTACCTCAAGCAACAACCACTGGACACGCGATCCTCTGAACTCATCGAACAGCTCGAGCGGATCCTGATCGAGCTGGCAAACATGGAGCAACAGACCGATCTTCCCGATGTGGAGATGATTCGTTCCGGCATCCACCAGGAGAATCTCCTGTTCAAAATCAGGATGGCGCAGGCGCTGTACGATCCGGCAAAGAATAAGCAACCCTCCACCACGTATGAGAGGACAGCACGATGACTACGAGCCGTTCAGTTCTCGGTTTTCTCGGTCTCACTTTTCTTGGAACAGTGGCCATAGCCCAAGGGCCACCTCCACCGCCCCGAGGAGCCACTACCCCATCACCGGCGAGCAGGGTGATCGTCTCCTATTCAGGATTGAGTGCCCCTGCGATTATTGCAGCGCCTCCCTTGTTTGCCGCCCGCACGATGGGGCCCCCCGACAATCAGGACGATCCCGGCTACGTACTGTACAGGGAGGGATATAACCTGATCCTCGAAGAGGAGTGGAACGAAGCGCGCAAGAAGTTCGGTGATGTAACCTCCAAACATCCGAAGAGTGAATATGTGGACGACGCGCAGTACTGGTCGGCGTACGCGCTCATGCAAACCGACAGGAAGAAAGCCGTTCAGGCCTACGAGAAGTTCATCGAGAGTTACCCGAAGAGCAGCTACTACGACGATGCCGTGGCGGACCTTGGCCAACTGAAGGCAGGCGTCTTCGTTATGACACCGGGAGCACCAAACGTGAAGGTAACGCCGCTGCCACATGGCGAGGGGTTTGAATATGAGTTCGGTCCGAACTCCCGACAGTTCGAGCGCCAGATGCTGAGGATGGAGCGCCAGATGAGTCGCATGCGGATAACGTCACCCCACCTTACTGCGTTCGCTCCTCGCGCAGAAAGGGAAAAGATCGACAAAGAAACACGTCTGAAGATGGAGGCACTCTACGCTCTCGGCGACGGCAGGGAGAATGAGAAGTCATTTCAGACTCTGAAAGAAGTGGCGGTGAATCCAAAACAACCGAACCCGCTCCGCGAGGCTGCAATGGACGCAATTGCGCAATCCGAAAAGTACGACGTCCTCCCGGTGTTCGTGGAGATAGCAAAAAATGACACCAATCAGTCCATTCAAAGCTATGCAATCGACTATATTGGCGAGCACGGAAAAGACAAGAACAAAACAGTCGAAACCCTTGTCGATCTCTTCTATACCCTCCCAAAGAGTCGTAAGGAACAGACCCAAACCATCTTCTATGCGATCGCAGAGGTCGGGAACGACCGTGCAGTTGATTTCCTCACGAAGGTGGCCCTTTCTCACGACGACTATAACCTGAGAAGCGACGCCGTGTACTACCTCGGGAGTATTGGCGGTGAGAAGGCACGGGCAGCTCTGTACCAGATTCTCAGGAGCAAATAGGCTGACGTTGGGCCACGCGAAGGTAACGCCGGAACCCTGCCCTCCTCCACGGATGAGTCCCCTGAAACAAAACCCCATCCCATTCGTTTATTCCTGTAACAAGTGCACTTGCGGTCATCTGGTCAATCCGCTTGTCGGTCAATTCATTCTTCCTCACATGGAGAAGCCGTGAGTTTTTCCCGTTGCTTCCCCGCTCTCGCTGCAACCATCGCCATATTGGGCACAATCGTCGATACGGGTCTGGCCGATTCACGGACTTATGAGGCACTCCGGGTCAACAACCATGTGAATCTTGATGGCAATCTCTCCGACCCCGCGTGGCAGCGACCCGGGTATTCCGATTTCACTCAACGCGATCCTGATGAGGGTGCCTCCCCTTCCCAGAAGACGGAGGTCTGGTTCGCCTACGATGATGCCGCGTTCTATGTCGCCGCGCGGCTGCACGACACGGCTGCAGATTCTATCATCAGCCGAATCGGTCGACGCGATGCCGACTTGAACTGCGATGCATTCTTCGTCGGAATCGACTCCTATCATGATAAGCGATCTGCTTTCTATTTCGGCGTCAGCCCCGGTGGCTCCATTGCCGATGGCACGATCTACAACGATGAGAATGATGACGACACCTGGGACGGCGTCTGGAGCGTCGCAACTACCATCGATGACCAGGGCTGGATCGTCGAGATGAGAATCCCCTACTCGCAACTCCGCTTCCGACAGATGGATGAACACGTGTGGGGAATCAACTGCCTCCGCATTATCGAGCGACGAAAAGAGGAAGACTGGCTGGTGATGGTACCGAAGAAAGAAAGCGGCGGTGTCTCCCGCTATGCCGACCTTGTCGGCATACGCAATATCGAACCGCCTCATGCACTGGAGATCCTCCCTTACGCAGTCTCCAGCGGGACGTTCAAACGCAGCGAAGCAGGGAATCCATTCAACGACGGCAAAGACTTCAACGGGAACTTCGGGGCTGATATCAAGTGGGGTATCGGAAACAACCTGACACTGAATGCAACTATCAACCCGGATTTTGGACAGGTTGAGGTCGACCCTGCCATTGTGAACCTGAGTCAGTTCGAGACGTTCTTCGAAGAGAAACGCCCATTCTTTATTGAAGGATCGAACTTCTTCGACTTTGGCCGCGGTGGCGTGAACAACAACTGGGGATTCAACTGGGGCAGCCCGGACTATTTCTACAGCCGCCGCATCGGCAGACAGCCGCGTGGCGACGTGCAACACGACGGCTTCACGGACATCCCGAACCGCACCACCATCTTCAGTGCAGGAAAACTAACCGGTAAGCTCTCGGACACATGGTCGATTGGCGCAATAGAAGCTCTCACCGAACGCGAGTACGGGACAACAGACAGTTCCGGGGTGCGTTTCTCTGATGTTGTCGAACCATTTACCTCCTACAGCGTCGTGCGCACGCTGGGAGAGTTTAACGAGGGAAAGCAAGGACTGGGCTTCCTCGGCACAGCATCCGTGCGCAACCTGAACCAGCCGTACCTCGTCGACAACTTCAACCACGGCTCGTACACATTCGGAATTGACGGTTGGACTCGGCTCGATTCAAATCAGACGTGGGCCGTAACAGCCTGGGCATCGGCAACACACATCACCGGATCGAAGCAACGGATGATCGACATCCAGCACTCACCGTTGCACTACTTCCAGCGGCCTGATGTCTCCCTGGGCCTTGACAGCAATGCAACCTCGCTGACCGGCTACGCCGGCCGAGTTGCAGTCAACAAGCAGAAAGGAAGCTGGCTCTTCAACTCAGCCATTGGCATCATCTCGCCACGCTTTGACTCGAATGATCTTGGGTTCATGTTCAACACGAATCTGATTAATGGACACGTCGTGGTCGGGTACAGATGGACAGACCCGGATGGCACTTTCCGCCGCAAGACGATCAATGTGGCAACATTCAGAAACTATGACTTCGGAGGGAACAAGACCGGCGAGGGATACTTTGTCTTCTTAAATACACAATTGATGAATTTCTGGGACCTTGGGGGAAATCTTTTATACAATCCACCCATCCTCGAGGGACGGAGCACCCGTGGCGGCCCGTTTATCCGGACCACACGATATTACGGGAATAATTTCTGGATCGAGACAGACAGCCGTGAGCCGCTCGTATTTGGCTACGAACACTCGCTTGGCCGCAACGAGGCTGGTGCATCGTTTGTCGGGTTCTTCCCCAGCGTCACGTGGAAGCCCACCTCCAATATCAGTGTGAGATTCTCCCCAAGATTCTGGCACGACATCATTGCCGGCCAGTATGTGACTCAACTGGATGATCCCACGGCTGCGGCAACATTCGGTCGGCGATACGTATACGCCAAACTGGATCAGAAGGAAGTTTCGGCCAGCATCAGGCTCGATTGGACATTCACACCGCAACTCAGTTTGCAACTCTTCCTTCAGCCACTTGTGTCAGTTGGAAAATACTATCAGTTCAAGGAGCTCGCCCGTCCACGCACGTTCCCGGATTACAAGTACGGCGAGAACGCCTCGACAATCTCATTTGCCGACGGAGTGTACACCGTTGACCCGGATGGACCGGGACCTGCATCCCAGTTTTCGTTTGACAACCCCGACTTCAACTACAAGTCACTCAGGGGCAATGCCGTTTTGCGTTGGGAGTACCTCCCCGGCTCAACGCTGTACCTGGTGTGGACACAGAGCCGTGAGAACACGGAAGACCCGGGGGAGTTTCGCTTCCACCGTGACTTTGGCAAGCTCCTTTCCTCCGATGCAGAAAACGTTCTCCTGGTGAAAGTTGCGTACTGGTTAAACCCGTAGACGTTATGACTTTGAACGGGAATGACTGAGCGTGTCAACCAACTGTGTTCGATAGTTGTCTAATTCGTAACGGATCATTTCCTGCATCACAAGGAGGACGCCATGCAACCACATCTCGCTTTTCTTCTCATGCTTTCTAGTTTGATCTTCGCAGGCGGACCGGAAACCTCTGCCGCTGAAGGCGAGGGAACGTTTGTCCAGGTCAAGAACTCTCCCCCGCGCGGTTACCTGGGGGTGTACACCCAAGACATGACTTCCCGGCTTGCTCGTTCAATGACTCTGAAAACTGAAGA
>JAERML010000336.1 GCA_016844425.1 Bacteroidota bacterium | reverse complement strand
CGTAATGCGTGCATGGTTTAACGGTGCTGACGCGGCGTGGTGGGGATACCTCACGATGCGTGTCTGGTTCTGATAACTTAATCCGATTCTCGAGGAGAAGTAGCATCTCGTCCGAAAAGAAACGGCAACGCCCCGGTGGTACTCGGGGCGTTCTTGTTTTCACACACGACTGTATCGTCTCAGGAAACGCTGGCCGTACTGGATCTGGGCACACGGAGTTCTGAGAGATACTCGTGCATCGCCTGAGCCGCCGTCTTCCCGTCCCTCATGGCCAGGATGACGGTTGCGCCGCCTCGCGACAGATCACCGCCGGCAAAGATTCCAGGCCGGCTCGTCCCCTGGCGCTCGTTGGTGACCACTGTTCCCCGCTTGCTTGTTTCCAATCCCGGTGTGGTTGATTGGATGATCGGGTTGGGTTTCTGCCCGATCGCTTCAATTACCGTTTGAACCTCCAATTCAAATTCCGATCCCTTCACAGGAATCGGCTTTCGCCTTCCCGATTCGTCGGGCTCGCCGAGCTCGTTCAGGATCCGTGTCGGGTTGGTGAGAAGAAGGAACTCAATCCCTTCTTCTTCTGCGTGGTGGATCTCTTCCTCCCGTGCAGGCATCTCTTCTTTGGAACGGCGATACACAAGATATGCCTTCTCTGCTCCAAGACGGAGTGCGGTCCGCACGGCGTCCATGGCCGTGTTCCCTCCGCCTATGACAGCAACTTTCTTCCCAATCTTGATTGGAGTATCGAAATCGGGAAACCTGTATGCGCGCATCAGGTTAACACGCGTGAGAAATTCATTTGCCGAGTAGACACCACTCAGATTCTCTCCGGGCATCCCCATGAAATTTGGCGTCCCCGCCCCTGTGCCGAGAAAGATAGCGCTGAACCCCCACTCGTCAAAAAACTCATCGATGGTTGCCGTCCTTCCCACAACGAAGTTGGTTTCGATCTTGACGCCGAGAGCCTTGATCCGGTCTGTTTCCAGATCCAGAATCTCTTTCGGGAGACGGAACTCCGGGATTCCATAGCGGAGCACACCACCCACTGCATGCAGCGCTTCAAAAATCGTGACTTGATAGCCGAGCTTGGCGAGTTCTGCTGCGCACGTAAGGCCTGAAGGTCCGGAGCCGACGATGGCCACCTTCTGGTCGATATGCTTCGTGATGATGGGAGCGCTGAAGAGGTGATTCTTCATTTCGTAGTCCGCGACAAACCGTTCCAGCTTGCCAATTGCAACGGGTGTCAGCTTCTTTCCCAACACGCAGAGTAATTCACACTGGGTCTCCTGCGGGCAGACGCGCCCGCAGATAGCCGGGAGATAATTTGCTTCGCGGATCTTGTTTACGGCACCTAGGAAGTCCCTTTGGAGTACGAGCTGGATGAACCCGCGGATGTCGATGTTCACCGGGCAACCATCCATGCAAACGGGGTTTTTGCATTCGAGGCATCGGGAAGCCTCCGTCATGGTACGGTCGATGTCGAATCCGAAGGAGACTTCCAGGAAGTTCAGCGCGCGGTCTTCCGGCGCCTGCTCGATCGAATGTTGCCGCGGGATCTTCATTCGCTCGGAGGGCTTCAAAGGGTTGAGGACGGTCATGCGCGGGCGACCTCCCGTTCCGCCGCGGCCAGCCGGCAGGCATACTGTTCGTTCGAAACCTTTTCCATATCGATGTATGTTCTGTTCCGCATCATCAATTCATCAAAGTCAACTTCATGCCCTTCAAATTCCGGGCCGTCCACACAGGCAAACTTCATGTGTCCACCGACGGTCACGCGACAGCCGCCGCACATTCCCGTTCCATCCACCATAATTGTATTGAGACTGACGTAAGTCTTCGTGCCATAGGGCTTCGTCAACTGCGAGACGGCCTTCATCATTGGAAGAGGACCGATGGCATAGACTGCCCTGATGCCGGCCTTACCATCCAGCAGCTCCTTGAGCGCATCCGTGACGAACCCTTTCCGCCCATACGTTCCATCGTCGGTTGTTACGATGAGGTGGTCGGAATATTTGCTCATTTCCTCCTCCAGCACTACGAGGTCCTTGGATCGGGCGCCGACAATTGAGTAGACGGTGTTGCCTGCCTCCCGGAGTGCACGCGTGATCGGATAGAGCTCTGCAGTCCCCACGCCTCCTCCCACGCACGCGACAGTTCCATGATTCTGAATAGGGGTCGGGTTGCCGAGGGGACCGACGACATCTATCAGGTTGTCGCCAACCTTCTTGGTACTGAGAAGCCTGGTGGTTTTCCCAATTGCCTGAACAATGAGTGTGATACTGCCGGTGGCAGGATCTCCGTCGACGATTGTCAAAGGAATACGCTCGCCGTTCTCATCGACCCGGATGATAACGAAGTTCCCCGCCTTCCGCTTGCGGGCGATGAGGGGTGCCTTGATCTCATACTTTGTAATTGTGGGTGCGAGTGCTTCCTTCTTCAGAGGAACATATGTGTGGGTGCTCTATGGTGAAACAAGTGACTGTTGCCTGAAGGAAAGCAATGCACATGCCAAGAATGTGACAGCGGAAGAGGTAGAGATCCTGCATTTTTGAGTATCGGATTGGACTGCCCGACCTGTAGAACGTCTCTGTTTTGCAGCTCCAGCAAACCATTGTCAGAAATGGGATACCGTGTGGTGAGAAACTCGACACTGGGCGCACGTCAGGAATTCTGCCGGTCGATTTCCTCCCTACATTGTCTCCTCATTAAGAGGTGTTGGCCCTTCCTCCCGTTCTTTTTCTCTTTTGATTTCGATCAGTTCGATTGCCTTCTGTGCGATATGCTCGGCGCTCACCTCAAATTCCTTGATCAACTCCCAGGGAGCGCCCGAGTCACCGAACCTGTCTTTCACTCCAACTGCTCCCGTGATAACTGGCGTCCCGTACAGCTCTTTTGCTGCAGTAATCACTCCGCTGACACGCCAGGCAAGCGCACCAATCTGGTGTTCCTCGGCGGTGATCACGACGCCGGTTTCCTTCGCGGCCCGCAGAATTGCCCGCTCATCAATC
>JAERML010000127.1 GCA_016844425.1 Bacteroidota bacterium | reverse complement strand
ACGCCCGTCAACTTCTGGACCCAGTGCGGGGATCATGGCACGTTAGTGTCTGCGACAGATGGGAAAAACTATTTCATCACCTTCGACTGTAACAACTCTCCCGGCATCTATCGCGTCGACATTACATTGAATCAGAATTTGAATCAGCCATTTAGGACTGAGGCTGATCAAATCTCCGTTAACCAGTTACTCCTCCCGCTCACCTTTAATAGCGCTACTATCGCAAGTACCAATGATGGTCACCTCTCGGCAGTATCAAAAGAAGGCCCTAACCAGAATTGGGTGTTCTTCGATAGCGAAACCTTTTTAAAAACGTTTCCAGATGGTTACGACGACTTCAATTCGGACCCGGCTACCTCTAACTGGCAACCGTACGAACAAGAGATTATTGCGATGAATGTGGTGACCTCGGAAGTACGCCGGTATGCCCACCATAGATCACGAGGTCTGAGTTCAAGCTATTACGCCCAACCACGGATCTCCTGTTCCTGGGATGGCTCAATCATTCTGTGGACCAGTAACTACAACACCAGCTCCCCGACTGGGTATGCGGACCTGTATGGGATGGCCTTTAGCGGCAACTAGCTGTTCTCCAATTTCGTCTTTTTCAGGGTAGGGAAAGAATAAAGAGCGCGCCATGAAGTTAACCGTTCGTCTACTGCAATGGAAAGATCTGACGCCTGGCAGGCTGGTGGCCTGGGCCGATCTCGAATCGCGGGCGCTCGATCCGAATGCCTATCTGTCGCCCCATTTTGTGGTGCCGGCTCAACGCCACCTCGCCAGCCACGCGGACCCGCTCGTCATGTGGATCGAGCAGGAGGGGGCCGCCGGCCCTGAGCTGCTGGGCATGGGTATTTTTGATGCCGTGCGAGGAACGCGTCAGTTTCCGCTGCCACATCTGCGCGCATTCTGCTCGCCCCATTCTAAATTATCCGGGCTCCTCGTGGACTCCACTGTGGCCAGCGAGGTGATCGAAGCCTGGATTGCCTATTGCGCAGGCAAGGCATTTCATTGGCACGGCATCGAATTCGTGTACTGGCAGGCGGACGGCAAGATCGAGCAACTGGTGCACAGCATTGGGCCACAGTACGGCACCACCTGGCATGAATACGAGCGCCTATCACGCGCGGTCCTGTATCCGTCGCAAGCAGGCGAGGCCTACATCGAATCGAAATTGAGCACGAACCGTCGAAAGGATACGCGGCGTTGCATGCGGCGCTTGGGGGACATCGGCCCCGTAGCCTGGACCCTGCTACAGGGCACTGCGGTCGACGAGGCCTGTATAGATCGCTTCCTTGAACTCGAGCGGGCCGGTTGGAAGGGCGAACAAGGCGACGCGCTGCTTTCGAATAGCGCTGACGAGCAGTTTTTTCGAGAAATGGTGCGTGGGTTTGCCGGAGCCGGCAGGGCTCTCTTTGCTGAGCTGCGTGTCGGCGAGCGAGTTATTTGCTCTACCAGCAACTTCCTTTCCGGGCGGGCCGCCTTTGGCTTCAAGATCGGCTGGCATCGCGACTTCGCCAAAATGTCACCGGGAACTCTGAATGAGGTCGAGATGATTCGCCAGGCTCCATCCTTGCTCGGGAAACTCGACTTTTTCGACAGCGGGGCCGGTCAGGACTCCTACATCAATGAGTTGTGGGTCGATCGCCGCCCGCTGAGCCACAGTATCCTTGCTACGACCAGCGCAGGCCGCGTCATGCTCCGGGCTGTAGACCTCGGCAAACGGCTGAAACGCCGGCTACTCACTGATAAGAGCACTCACTAGTGCGTAGCATAATTTAAAGCGGGACATATATGTGTGGCATTCTCGGAGTACAGCTTCTGAATGGTGAACGAGTCGATCGGACTCTCCTGACTACTATGGTCGGTCAGCTTCACCATAGAGGCCCTGACGCAACGGGGTTCTATATTGACGGCCCAGTGGGGTTCGCGCATGCGAGATTGAGCATCATCGATCTCAATGGGGGCCACCAGCCGATGCACAATGAAGATCAAACCGTATGGATCACTTTTAACGGTGAAATCTTCAATTACATTGAACTGAGGAATGATTTGATCCAGAAAGGCCACCGCTTCCGAACTCAGTCAGATACCGAAGTGATCATCCACCTGTACGAAGAAAAGGGAGAGGACTGCGTTCAGTATCTCAACGGCCAATGGGCATTTGCCATATGGGATAAAAAACGGGACAAACTGTTCATGTCCCGCGATCGGCTTGGCGTAAGGCCGCTCGACAGGTACGCTTCTCTTTGGCTCGGAAATCAAAGCTCTCCTGGCCTATCCCGGCCTTACACGTGAAATCGATCTCCAAGCTCTCGATCAGTTGTTTACCTTTTGGGTTACGTTGCCACCGAGAACAATCTTCAAAGGCATCTCGGAATTGCCACCGGGACATTCGTTGGTCTCAGAACGCGGGCAAGTGACGATCCGGTCTTACTGGAACATTGATTACAACTCGTCACATGACTCAATGAGCGAGCAAGAGGCTGCCGCTACTCTATTGGAACTGTTAACGGACGCAACGAAGATTCGGCTTCGCTCCGATGTGCCAGTCGGAGCCTACTTGAGCGGCGGACTTGACTCAACGGTCATTACCGCTCTGATTAAGAAAACCAGTGTCAGCCGGCTTAAAACGTTTTCTATTAGTTTTGAAGACAAAGAGTTTGATGAAAGCGGGTATCAGCAAGAAGCCAGCAGTTTTCTGCAGACAGACCATCACGCAGTCCGGTGTTCCGCTCATGATATCGGACGTGTATTCCCGGATGTCATCTGGCATACAGAGAAACCGATTCTGAGAACGGCGCCGGCACCGCTGTTCCTTCTTTCCAAACTGGTACGTGAGCAGGGCTACAAAGTCGTATTGACGGGGGAAGGTTCAGATGAAATGTTGGGAGGATACGATATTTTTAAAGAGGCCAAGATAAGGAAGTTTTGGGGCGCCTTCCCCGAATCCAAGTTACGGCCTCTTCTCTTAAAGAGACTGTATCCCTACCTCGAAAATATCCAGGCTCAATCTCCAGCCTACCTCAAAGCCTTCTTCCATGTGAGACGTGAGGATCAGCTAAGTCCATTTTTCTCCCATTTGCCACGATGGGAGCTCACCTCGAAACTGAAGATGTTCTTCTCGGAAGACGTGAAATCCGAGATCAAGAACTCCGATGCCTACAATGACCTACGAGAGCAGCTCCCATCCAACTATTCCAAATGGGATGGGTTCTCGCAGGCCCAGTTCTTAGAGACAATGTATCTTCTCCCTGGATATATCCTTTCGTCCCAGGGGGATAGGATGGCCATGGCTCACTCGGTGGAAGGAAGATTCCCCTTCCTGGACTATCGGGTGGTGGAATTTGCTGCCAAAATTCCGGCTGCCATGAAAATGAAGGTGTTGAACGAAAAGTACATCCTCAAGCAGGCCGTAGGCGATCTGGTGCCTGCATCGATCAAGAAACGGCCAAAACAACCCTATAGGGCTCCCGACGTCAAGAGTTTCATTGGAGGAGACACGAATGCCGTACGGCATGAATATGTCGAGGAGCTACTCTCCGCGAATCGGATTCAGAAAGACGGCATCTTCAATCCCGGGGCTGTCCAGAGTCTACTAGAGAAGGCACGGAAAGGACGGACCATTGGCATCAAGGACAATATGGCTTTCGTTGGTATTCTTTCTACTCAGCTTGTGGTGGATCAATTTATCAACAGGGTCATAGGAAGGAGACAAGATGGAACAGCAGCATGAAAGAGAACTCCGACAGTATGTCATAGACAACTTCCTCTTTGGGCAAGGGGGCAGTGAACTGAAAAATGACGACTCCTTCATGGAGCGAGGCATTGTCGATTCCACCGGCGTGCTTGAGCTTGTTGCCTTTCTGGAAGAGAAGTTTCAGGTAAAAGTAGAAGATGAAGACCTGATTCCTGCAAACCTTGATTCCATAAACAACTTGCTCCTTTATCTTAAAAAAAAAGCAGTCGCTGAAGAAATCGAACCCGTTCATCAGGCTTGAGGAGCTCCCGGAGTCAGCATAGCTACTCAATGAGCCGGAGAAGGTCTTGAAGATGGCACTTTCTTTTCCGGGACCGGGTAGTGCCATTCATGAAATGATAAAGAGGCAGTGACGGGAGAGTAAGATGAGATTAGAGGATGCCGTTTCTCAAACAATAGCGCGCTGGCCGTGGCGGACTGCTGTTGTTCATAAAGACCGCAGCTGGACCTATGCGGAACTGGGAGACCATGCGGCCGCTCTCAAGAAGAAGATCGGGGAGACCGAATTCTCAGAGGGAGACCGGATCCTCCTGTGGATGGAGAATTCCGCTGAGTATATCGCCGCATACCTTGCGATTCTTGGGCGAGGAGGTGTCGTCGTTTCGCTTCACCCGCAGGTTCCAGCGTCGGAAGTCTCACGAACCATACGCCATGTCGGCGCAACGGGTCTGATTGTCTCTTCTTCCATCAAGCAATGGACTGCCGGAGATTTCGATTCAACTGAGTTACGATTCATCTTAAAAGAAGATGAAATGATTCGGCGCAATCATCGTGGCCCCGTGATGAAGAGTCCTGCCGACTTGGCTCAAATTATCTATACCTCCGGATCGACAGGTCAGCCCAAGGGGGTGATGCTTTCGCACCGGAACCTGATCGCTAATACCCGCTCCATTCTCTCGTACCTTTGCCTGAGTGAGGATGATTCCATCATGGCCGTCCTTCCGTTTGTCTATGCCTACGGAAACTCGGTCATGCTGACACATCTATTTACCGGAGGAAAAATCGTAATCGAGAATAGTTTCGTCTATCCGAACCTTATCTTGGATAGAATGCTCAAGGAAGGGGTGACCGGCCTTTCCGGTGTCGCGTCAACCTATGCCCTGTTGCTCAATCAATCGAATCTCAAATCCTATTCATTCCCGATGCTGCGATATGTCACTCACGCAGGCGGCCCCATGCCTGCTGATCTTCTAAGCCGGATGCGGTCGTCTTTCGCAGACAAGCGTATTTATGTGATGTACGGCCAAACCGAAGCTGCAGCCCGGTTAACCTATCTTCCGCCTGAGCTTCTAGATGTAAAAAATGGGTCGGTGGGGCGGGCGATCCCAGGCGTGTCCATTAAGATTGTAAAAGAGGGGGGAGAGATCGCGCGCCCTGGCGAAGCGGGGGAGGTGTACGCTACGGGAGAGAATATCATGGAGGGATATTGGCAAGACCCTCAAAACACGGACAAATTTCTCGACGGCGGGTGGCTTCGAACGGGAGACATGGGGCATTTAGATGAGGAGGGGTATCTTACCCTTATCGGACGCAACAGCGAGATGATCAAGTCGGGCGCGTATCGGATCAGCCCGACCGAGATTGAAGAGGTACTCTTACAGCATCCGGGAGTCCAGGAGGCAGGAGTCGTTGGCCTGGAGAACCAGATTTTGGGAGAGGTCATCTGCGCCGTGGTGACACCTAATCGGGGGCAACAGCCCACCGACCAAGAATTGCTGGCCCATTGTGCCCAGCGTCTCGCCCCCTATAAAAGACCTAAGTCGATCTGTCTGGTTGCAGCGCTTCCCAAGTCTCCCTCCGGTAAGGTGTTGAGGCAGGAACTTCGTGAAATCAGCCGGGCTTCGTTCAGAACGGCGGCCCGGACAACAAGGCAGGAAGTGGAAATTGTTCCCAAGATTTCGACCGGAATGCTCGATAACTAATACTCAAGATCCCTGCGGAGGAGTAAATGAAAGGACATATGCCATTCTCAACCGACCAACTGAAGCTCGATTCTTGCCTGGAAACCGAACGGGTCAGTAGCGCGATCCGGGAACAGATATTCAAACAGCTCAGGCGCAAAGGCGTCGTGGTGGGATTGTCCGGAGGGATCGACAGTAGTGTTGTGGCGGCCCTCTCCGTTCAGGCCTTGGGAGCAGACCGCGTCTTGGGCCTGTTCATGCCGGAAACCGATTCCTCTGACGATAGCCTTCGGCTGGGTCAGCTCCTCGCAGACTCTCTGGGCATCAAAGCCATCACAGAGAACATCAGCCCGATTCTGCAGGGAGCCGGTTGTTACCGCCGCCGAGACGAAGCGATCAAAACGGTGATCCCTCAGTACAATGAATCGTTCAAGTCCAAGATTGTTCTCCCCAGCATCCTGGACGGAACCGGCTACAGAATATTTTCAGTCGTTGTAGAGGCGCCTGACGGCACTCAAACGAAGGCCAGACTTTCAGCTGCAGCATACCTTGGAGTGGTCGCTGCGACCAACTTCAAACAGCGGGTCCGCAAGATGATGGAGTATTACCATGCAGACCGATTGAATTATGCTGTTGCAGGCACCCCTAATCGTCTTGAATATGACCAGGGGTTTTTTGTGAAGAATGGCGATGGAGCGGCCGATTTTAAGCCGATCGCACATCTGTATAAGACCCAGGTCTATCAACTTGCCGCCTATCTCAACGTTCCACTGGAGATTCAGCAACGTCCTCCCACAACAGACACGTATTCGTTGCAGCAGTCCCAGGAAGAGTTTTACTTTTCCCTTCCCTACGACAAAATGGATCTCTGTTTGTTTGGGAAGAACCAGGGAATTCCTTCTGATGAAATAGCTCGGGTAACCGGCCTCACGCCAGAGCAAGTAGACCTTGTCTCACGGGACATCGATGCCAAACGCCGTGTCAGTGAATACCTTCACCACCCGCCACTCTTGGTCGAGCCGGTGAAGCAGTGCTCAAGTTAGAACCTTCACGTCTTAGATTGTCTCAGATGCAAGGAAGTTTTTAGCGATGAACTACCGTGAGTTCGGAAATAAGGTTTCCCGAAACCTGAGAAATCCACCGTTCGTTATTCTCCAAACCATACTTGGCAAGCTTCCATTTGGATTTGTTAACGTAAGCCAGTTTTATTTGCTGCAGTTTCGTAATACGCCCCAACAACGAAGTTTTCCTTCTCGAGGCCGTGGATACATCCGCGAGGCGAGACCGGAGGATGCCTATGAGATGGGTCAGTTCGAGGATAAGCATGAAATATTTCTAAGACGGTTTGCTGAAAAGGAACATGCCGCTGTTGCAATAGTTGACGGAAAGATTGTGGCGTACGAGTGGCTCAGTGACAAACCATTTCATATTGAAGAAAGGCATTTGTACAAAATCAATATTCCCCTGAATGCGTTCTATGCGTATGATGCGCATATCCTTCCTGAATACAGAATGAGCGGCCTATGGTTAAAACTTAAGCTGTACGCATTTGAGCTGATGGGGAAACTCGGCAGAGATACCGTCATTTCTTTCATCAATCAAGAAATCCCCCTCCCCTCTCAATCCACGGAGATCCACTGGATCCCCGACCACGCTTTAATCCGTAGAACGTGGATGCCCACTTCAATTGGCGCTCATGAAAGCTTAGAATGCCCCTCACCGAAGAAGGGGTTGGTGATCGCTGATGAAATCTTACATCGCAGCTTGTTGCGCAGTGGGCGGTCTCCTTTTCTCTTCACCTCCAGCCGTTTTGGCTGAAGAGGCGCGGCCTTCAGTGACATTGCTCCCCGTTGTGTCTCGTGGCGCCCTTTCAATGTTACCCTTTGCGCCCAGCCTCAAGTCCCCTGTATTTCTTACCCATGCCAGGGACCAGTCGGGACGGTTATTCATCCTCGAGCAACCTGGAACTATCAGAATATTGGAGAGAGGGAAACTGCTGGATGTGCCGTTTCTCGATATCAAGGAGCGCGTCTTTTTCGGAGGCGAACAAGGACTCTTGGGCTTGGCATTCCATCCAGAGTATCGCCTCAACGGGCGTTTTTTCGTCAATTACACAAGAAAGGATGACGGCGCTACAGTGATCGCGGAGTACCATCGAAGCGAACAGGTAGACCGTGCGGGACGTGAGGAACGGATTCTGCTTTTGATCCCCCAGCCTTATCCCAATCACAATGGCGGCATGATCGCGTTCGGCCCCGATGGATATCTCTATATCGGCATGGGGGATGGTGGATCCGGGGGCGATCCGCAGAATCGCGCCCAAAACAAGAATGAACTATTGGGAAAACTGCTTCGGATCGACGTGAATAACCTGGCTCCCTATGGCATTCCTACAGACAATCCTTTCGTTAAAAGCAAAGAATATCATGAAGTTTTCGCCATAGGATTGCGAAATCCATGGCGTTTTTCGTTTGACAGAGAAACCGGTGATCTTTGGCTGGCCGATGTCGGGCAGAACAGGTGGGAAGAAGTCAATGTCGTGAGGAAGGGCGGAAATTATGGCTGGCGGGTCATGGAAGGGTTTCACTGTTTTAACCTTCCGGAGCCTTGCGGGAAGGAAAACTTTATTTCTCCGCTGCTTGAGTATGACCATCAGGGTGGCCGTTGTTCCATCACAGGGGGTTATGTGTATCGGGGCAAATCTATCCCGGCCCTCGTCGGCACCTACCTTTACGGGGACTTCTGCAGCGGCGAACTTTTCTTGGTTCGCACGACCAAGG
>JAERML010000126.1 GCA_016844425.1 Bacteroidota bacterium | reverse complement strand
AGATTCTCTCGGTTTTGGTCTGGCATATGGCCCTTTTTCACAGGAGTGCTTGACATTGAAGGTCGATCCAACGTAGATTAAACCCACGAGCAAAACCCTCATCCAACAACTGTCCTCACGATCTCTTATCTGTTCTTCTTCCCAGTTATTCAGGAGGCATCACTATGAAACATGTAGTCAGCTTTTTTGTTGCTCTGGTGACCATGTTTGGTCTCGCGACCGCGGACGCCCAAGTTCCGCCAATTCCGACCGACCTTACGGCGCAGATCGTTCCAATGAACACGATGGAGATTCGCCTGCAATGGCAGGCACCGGCAGGTCCGTGGAGGTTTAAAGTCTATCGCTCCGTCAACGATACGGACCACTTCACCCCCATCGGCACAACAGGGATAAGAGAGTTTCATGATCGCTTTGTATGGCCGGGGAGTACCTACTACTATTTTGTAACATCGTATACCACACAGCCCCCCGTCGTTGAAAGTCCACGTAGCAATCTTGCGCAGGCAACCCTCGGTGTTCCTACGCCACGGCCAAAAGGAGCAATTGCCGGTACAGTGACAGATGACTCTACAGGTGCACCGATTTCCCACGTACGGATGCGGTTCTTCCGTCTCAGTGCGATCGGGACCATGACCCCGTACACCTTTACGGATTCTCTCGGTCGCTATCATGCCCGGTTAGACACCGGAACATACATAGTCAAGGCCGAGCCCTTCTGCATGACGCCGAATACCCTCTGCTATCGACCCGAGTTCTACAACAACTCGCCCGATCCCCAGGGAGCCACACGGATAGCGGTGGCGGAAAGCTCGCTGTTCGTTGCAGACTTCGGGTTGAGCAGACCGACTCCGCCAACATATGCTTACATCTTCGGCCAGGTCACGGATACAGCGGGTGTACCACTGACCCACGCCTCGGTAGCCATCATCAGGACGATTCAGGAGATGAACTATCTTGCTGCAACCACGGGCCAGATTCCCGGGCTCGGAATCGAGACCATGGAGCTGGATGGTGTAGGCCACACGCGCGGCGTGGTCTGGCGTGGATGGACGGATTCGCTCGGCAACTATAGGGCCCGCGTAGTATCAGGGCGTTCTTACGTAGCGCTCGCTTCGAAGCAAGGATATCTGCCAGAGTATTTTGACAACAAGACAAATCCTATGGAGGCAGATATCATTCACATTTCGGGCGACACCAGCGGCATCGACTTCTCGCTAAGCCTCAATCCGACGTTGCAGAACAGCATCAGCGGGATCGTCCGTGATTCGCTGGGCACGAGAGTTCCATCCCGCGTCGTTCTCCTTCCAGTGCGCCACGGCCCGATGCCTAACGTCGTTCGGTTCAGCCACACTGACTCGCTGGGCCAATACACGATCAACGGAGTCCGGACGGGGAACTACTTCGTCCTTGCAATTCCCTTCAGCAACTATGCCCCGGCGTTCTACAAGGAGGGAGAATATGGTGTGATGCGTTGGTCGGAAGCCGATACGGTAGCCGCTAACGGAAACGTGACAGGCATCGACATTGGTGTCGTTCCGATCCGGAGCAACGGCATTGCACGTCTCAGTGGGCAGGTACGATCGGCTGCGGGTGGTGCGCTTGCCGGCGTCAGCATTATTGCCACCTCGGCTGAGGGTCTTGTGGAGGGTGTTGGAGTATCCGATGCACAAGGATTGTATTCCATTGATGCCGTGCGCCCCGGATTGATTGGTGTGATGGCAGACCGAGAGAGGTATATGAGTGGAGAAACGACAGTGAGTATCGCGGGTGGAGTGACGACGCTCAGTAACATCGATTTCATACTTGCGCCGGTAGCGCTCATCTCGAGTGGCGAAGACACGCCCGTCGCGCGCCAGTACGCTCTGGATCAAAACTACCCAAATCCATTCAACCCGAGCACGACGATCCGATTTACACTTCCTCACAGCGGAGCCGTCACGGTGAGAGTGTTTAATCTGCTGGGTCAGGAAGTGACAACGCTCGTCAATGGCGCTCTCACCGCTGGCATGCATGCGGTCGTCTGGGACGGAAGTGACAGCCGAGGCCAGTTCGTTTCCAGCGGCATCTACTTCTACAAACTCACGGCTTCACAGTCTGCAGGGGGCGAGTTTACGCAGATCAAGAAGATGATATTCCTCCGTTAGTGTGTGGACAATAAGAAAGGCAGTGATCACCAGAGGGGCGCGAGCCCCTCTGTGCTTTTATGCCATTCCTTGCCTTTCTTCCACCCTCTCAGTATATTCATATCATACTGCACGAATAGTACTGCCGAACACCCCACCCCTGCACCAGCACGGAGGGACAATTTGGAGGATGAATGAAGGTCGCGGTGTGCGTTAATCATGTTCCAGATACGGAGACAAAGATCAAGATTGGCTCTGATGGCTTGTCAATCGACAAAACGGGCGTCAACTATATGCTCAGCCCTTATGATGAGGTTGCGGTTGAGGAAGCGTTGCGAATCAAGGAGAAGACGAAGGGTGAGGTAACGGTGGTGAGCCTGGGGGGCGATGCACACAAAGAGACGCTGCGGAAAGCTCTTGCCATGGGAGTTGAGAAGGCAGTGTTATTGAAGGATGATGCCGCGCGCGATTCCTACGGGGTAGCCTATGGACTTGCCCAGGAGTTGAAGGAGATGAGCCCCGATGTGATCCTTTTTGGAAAGCAGTCGATTGATTATGACGACGCACAGGTTGGTACGATGGTGGCTGAAATGCTCGGGCTTCCTTCTGTTGCGGTGGTCGTGAAAATGGAAATCCGTGATGACAAAACGGTCCTTTGTGAGAGGGAGATTGAGGGTGGGCACGAAATGGTCGAGACGAAGCTCCCCGCTGTGTTCCTGGCTCAAAAAGGCTTGAACGAACCCCGCTATCCATCGTTGAAAGGAATCATGGGAGCGAAAACGAAGCCGATTCTAGAGAAGCCCGCACCCGCGGCAGAGGTGAGAGTGGAAGCTGTGGCGATGCGAAAGCCCGCTGCCAAAGGGACCGGCAAGATCCTCGGGACTGATAAGAGCGCGGTACCGGAACTTGTCCGCCTTCTTCATGAAGAAGCCAAAGTCATTTAACAAGAGCTGAACACTGATGAGAATCCTCGCATTTGCCGAGCAACGGAATAACAGATTCAAGAAATCTTCATTTGAGACCGTCAAGGCTGCACAGAGCGTTGCGAATGACCTGGGGGCAGAATGTGTAGCACTAGTGATCGGGAGTGGTGTAGAGGGTATTGCCCCCGAACTCGGGGCGTACGGTGCAACGCGGGTCATTGTGGTGGATGATCCATCCCTGGCCCAACATTCAAATACGGCCTTTGCAGCAGTGATTGCCGGGATCGCTAATAAAGAAAATGCGAGCATTGTTTTTCTTCCCGCAAGTCAAATGGGGAAGGACATTGCACCGCGGGTTGCGGTTAAACTCAATGCCGGCCTTGCCGCAGACTGTGTAGCGCTCAAAGCCGAAAATGGAGACATTCTTGCAACACGCCCTGTCTACGCCGGGAAAGCGTTGCTGGATGTAAAGGTCAAGACACCGGTGAAGGTATTCACACTCCGACCTAATGTCTTTACAGCAACTGCGTCCAACGGGGCGGCAACCGTGGAGAAAGCATCGGTAACTCTTACGCCAAAGGATTTCGGAAGTGTTGTGAAGGAAGTAAAAGTCGCAAGCGGCAGGCCGGATGTTACGGAAGCTGACATCATTGTTTCGGGCGGGCGGGGACTTAAGGGCCCTGAGAATTTCCATCTGATCGAGGACCTCGCGGATGTGCTCGGCGCAGGGGTGGGAGCATCGCGTGCTGTGGTGGATGCCGGCTGGCGCCCGCACGACGAACAGGTGGGGCAGACGGGGAAGACGGTCTCGCCAACGATGTACGTAGCATGTGGGATCTCCGGAGCGGTGCAGCACCTTGCAGGGATGTCGTCGTCCAAATACATTGTTGCGATCAACAAGGACAAGGACGCGCCGATCTTCCAGGTCGCGGACTACGGCATTGTCGGAGATGTGTTTGAGATCCTCCCCGAACTGACAGCGCAGTTGAAGCAAGCACTGGGGAAGTAACACCGCACGGTTCGAGGTGTGCGTGTCTCATCATCATGAGTGGAGTGTTGCGTGGACAGAGTGCAGGTTGATATTCTCGGGCTTTCCACCAATCCGGCAAGCGGTGGTGCCTACGCATTGATCCTGAAGGAGGTCAACGGGAATCGACGGCTGCCGATCATCATCGGTGCGTCGGAGGCACAATCCATTGCCCTTGAGATGGAGGGGATCAAACCGCCGCGTCCATTGACGCACGACTTGACGAAAAACATCATCTCTGCCTTTGGTGCCGAGTTGGCGGAGATCACGATTGACGAGTTGCGTGACGGCACGTTTTACGCAAAGCTCAGCATCGACAGTCACCTGATCGATTCACGGCCCAGTGATGCGATAGCGCTTGCGGTCCGTTACGGCGTTCAGATTTTCGTTGCCTCCAGCGTGATGGATGAGGCGGCATTCGTCCCCGAGGAGGAGGAAGACGACCAGCTCCCGACAGCCAAACAACAGAAGCCCAAGGAGCAAAAACCCGCCACCAAGATGACCAAGCTTGAACAGCTCAACTTACAGCTGAAGGAGGCAATTGAGAAGGAGAATTATGAGAAGGCGGCTGCCCTGCGCGACGAGATACGAAAACTGGAAATGCGAGACTGAAAAGATCCTTTCCTCTTAGGAACTGAAGCGCCCCGGTGTTGCCGGGGCGTTTGTGTTTTCTACTTGATCAAACCGGAACAGGTCGGCACTTTACCAGAGGAACGCTCATTTGACGAGAGCCAGCATTTCTTTTACGGCCTTCTCCAATCCCACAAACACCGCCCGCGAAATGAGCGCGTGTCCGATGCTCACCTCTTCGATTTCCGGGATGGACTTGATGTGCGCGATGTTGAGATAGTTCAACCCGTGGCCCGCGTTTACCGCCATTCCCATTTCCACTGCCATCTCTGCGGCTCGCCGGATGGGCTCCAATAGTTCAAGTTGATGGCGCTCGCTCCGGGCATTGGCAAACTCCCCGGTGTGAATCTCAATCTTGTCCGCCCCAACATCACGTGCCGCCTCAATCTGATCGGGGATGGGATCCACGAAGAGACTCACTTCGATCTCGTGTTTCTGCAGTTCCTTGACGACGTCTTTCAAATAGTGCTTAT
>JAERML010000125.1 GCA_016844425.1 Bacteroidota bacterium | reverse complement strand
TATGCCTCACCCGTGTGACTCGCAGGAAGGGAAAGCCGGAGCAGCTCGATGTTAGCGATGAACGAATGCTGGACAATATTCTGGTGGACGAAGAGGAAGCAACCATCCAGGAGAGGATGGAAGAAGACGAGATGCAACAAATGATCGCATCGGAGATCGCGGGGATGCCGGAGAAATTCAGAACCGTGTTGACGTTGTTTTACGTGCAGGAAATGAGTTACGAAGAGATAACGGCGGTGCTGAACCAGCCGCTCGGTACGGTCAAGACCAACCTGTTTCGCGCTCGCAACTTGCTACGCGAGCGAGTTCTAGCTGGAATGAAAGGAGAGATGAGAGTCGCATGACGATAACGCATTGTTCGTCCGATCAATTCCACGGGTACATCGATGGCCGGCTGACGCAGGGGGAAATGCAGATGGTGAAGCGTCACCTTCTCGTGTGTCCTCAGTGCTCAACGGCGCTTGAAACCCTCCAGGGTATCGATCGCTCGTTGCGGCGGGTGCCCCGTGCACATGTGAGTGAAGGATTTACGGAGGCTGTTCTTTCGAGGCTCCACCTAGCGCCGAAGTCACCGCTGGCGTTCCGCGTGCTGGAGAAGGTCGCGTATCTCTTTGGACTCTCAATTGTGCTTGCGATTATGCTGGCGGCGTTTGTAATCACCGGCGTTGTGGATATTGGGGCCGTCAACCAGACACAAAGTTCTGTGCAGCAATCCTTGTCAGCGATGGGGGAGGGAATCGATGGTTTGGTAGGGAGCCTCTCGACATGGCTGAAAGCGTACTTCCCGTTTGCGTACTCGAAGGGGACGCTGAGCATCGCATTCTTCGGGAGTCTGATTGTTGCGGTGTTGGGAGTCGTGGATCGTGTCTTTGTCCGGAGATTTGTGCACCGGATCTAGCGTTGGAATCCCTGGAGCGGCGCCAGACCTACTTTGCTGCAGAGAGGTAGTGGACCTCTTCCTTGCCAACCATATTCGCCCAATGCACCGTGTTGGCGGGGATGTCCAACCTGTCCCCTGGTTTCATGAGCCATTCAAAGCGGTCCGTCCCTATCTTCATCTGGCCCGACACGATTACCAGGAAGTCATCGAAGTCGTGTTTGTGCCGGGCGTACTTCGTTCCCGGTGTGTCCGAATAGAGTGCGCAGGCATGCCCTTCTGCTTCCATCATCTTTATCAGCTCCGCTTTTGTCGGCTTTGTCTTGCGCGTCCACTTCACGACGTCCATCGTCTTGTCGGAACGTGATAGGGTTTGCATTCTTGTTCTACTTCTCCTTCTGGTGCGATCGGTTACACGTTCATCGCAAGCTGGCCTGACTTCCGGCTACTCCCACCTGCCATGCACTCTTCGTAATAATCGATGTACTGAGTGACGATCTTGTGAACGTCAAAATGCTCTACCGCGCGCTTCCGGGCAGCTTGACCGAACGTCTTGCGCTTGGCATCATTCGTCAGCAGCTCGACTGCATACCGTGCCATCCTGTCCACATCTCCGATCTCCGCAATGTAGCCGGTCTGGCCGTGCACCTGTAGTTCGGGAAGTCCCCCAACACTCGACGAGATCACGGGGACCTCACATGCCATAGCTTCAAGTGCTGAGAGCCCGAAACTCTCGGATTGGCTCGGCATAAGGAATAAGTCTGCTGCGGAGAGGATGGGCACAAGCTCCAACTGCTTACCGAGGAACCGCACGTGTTCCTGGAGGTACAGCTCCCGCACGAGAAGTTCACAGGCGGAACGTTCCGGTCCGTCACCGACCAGAATCAGCTTTGAGGGAACCTTCTTGCGTACCTCGTTGAAGATCTTGATAACGTCCTGCACACGTTTGACAAGTCTGAAGTTGGAAACATGGACGAGAATTTTCTCCCCTTTTGGGGCAAACTTCTCGCAGAACTCTTCACATCCCTGTCGCCGGTACTTTTCCGTATCCACGAAGTTGGGAATGACCCGGATGTCTTTTTCGATGCCATAGTTGGTCATCGTTTTCTCCCGGAGGAAACGGGAAACGGCAGTGACGCCGTCGCTCTGCTCGATGCTGAATTTCATCACCGGCAGGAAGCTAGGCTCAAGCCCCACCAGTGTAATGTCGGTGCCGTGAAGGGTGGTGACAATCTTCAGGTCATTCTTGAGGATTTCTCTTGCGAGGTAGGCACTCGTTGCGTGAGGGATGGCGTAGTGCGCATGGATAAGATCAAGTTTCTCGAAGCGTGCCACTTCCACCATCTTACTCGCCAATGCGGGAGTGTACAACGGAAACTCGAACACAGGGTAGCTCGCCATTTCCACTTCATGGTAGTACACGTTGCCCAGATATCCATCCAGACGCATGGGCATCGCATAGCTGATAAAATGGATCTGGTGGCCCTTGTCGGCGAGTGCCTTGCCGAGTTCCGTGGCCACCACACCACTGCCACCGTACGTGGGATAACAGACGATTCCGATTTTCATGAGTTCCGTTCCTTGTGCCGATGAAGATAATGAATGAAGAGCTCAGCAGCAACAGTTTTGAAACTTCTGCTGCTTTGTGGTATATTCATCTGTAAAACAGGCTGCCTGCGGACAATTTTGTGAGTGGCCACCAATCCGATCACCGAACTCCACAATGTCGTCCACCGACGAATTCAAAACACTCCAAAATCAGGTCCGGCAGGAGATACGAGTGCAGGGCTCGCGTTTCATATGCACCCTCCATCCCGTAAGAACAAAAGAGGAGGCTGAAGAGTTCGTCGGGCGAATCCGAAAGGAATTCTTCAACGCCACCCATCACTGCTACGCCTACCGTCTTGGTACGGCGGGAGACCGATTTCGTTACAACGATGACGGAGAGCCGGGCGGCACGGGAGGGAAACCGATTCTTACCGCAATCGACAGAATTGGGCTGACCGACGTGGTTGCAGTGGTGACGCGCTACTTCGGTGGGACAAAGCTCGGCGTTGGAGGGCTTGCCCGGGCATACGGAGAGGCTGCAGAGAAAGCAATGTCATCGGCAGAACCTGTCACCCGGTACGTTCTGTTAGCTCTCCGGGTTTCCTTCCCCCACACACACATCAGCAACGTTATGCATGTCGTCTCAAAGCTCGGCGCCCGTATCGTGGACACGGTCTACGACGAAGAGGTGCATCTTCAGCTGGAGATCCGCGTATCGCGGCGGGAGGAACTTCAATCCTCGCTTGTAAACCACACAAGTGGCAATATCCGGTTCACCTGATTATCAGGACGACGCACGCCGTGTCTCCGCTGTGTTCCGCTCCGGCAACTGCAACCCCTTTACAATCTCGTTCGTGTCCATTGCAATCACCAACTCCTCGTTCGTCGGCACCACCAGCACGCTCACTTTTGAAGATGCGGTGGTGATGACTTTCTCCTTTTCTGAAGAGCCATTTCGCTCGTCGTCGATCGTGATGCCGAGAAAATCAAGTCCCTCGCAGGACCGTTTCCGGACGTCAACACTGTTTTCACCAATACCACCGGTAAAGATAACACTGTCCAGCCCTCCCATTGCAGCGGCGTAAGCGCCGATGTATTTTCGCACTCGATAACAGAACACATCAAACGCATAGGTAGATTTCTTGTCACCATTTTTCATTTCCGACACGATCTCCCGCATGTCGCTGCTGACGCCTGATATTCCCTGCAACCCGCTATGCTTGTTCAAGAGAGTGTTTGCTTCGGCGAGAGCGATGCCCTCCTTCCCCATAATGTAGAGGATAACAGACGGATCGATGTCGCCCGAGCGCGTACCCATGAGCAGCCCTTCCAGCGGTGTGAACCCCATTGTTGTATCGACGGAAATTCCACCGTCGACAGCAGCCATGCTGCATCCGCTGCCAAGATGGCACGTGACGAGCTTCAGACCAGCCGGATCCCTCTTCAAGATTACAGCAGCGCGCTCGGAAACGTACCGGTGCGACATCCCATGGAATCCATACCGGCGGATCCGATACTGCGAGTAGAGTGAATAGGGAAGTCCGTAGAGGTATGCTTTCTTCGGCATCTTTTGGTGGAACGCCGTATCGAACACGGCAACCTGCGGAGTTCCCGGCAGGTTTACCTGGCATGCGTTGATACCGCGCAAGTTATGCGGGTTGTGCAACGGTGCGATCTCGAAATTGCTTCTGATCCCCTTGATGACCTCATCTGTGATGAGGACCGAGGAGGTGAACGTCTCGCCCCCGTGGACGACACGGTGGCCGATGGCATGGATATCGGACTTGCCGCTGATGACGCCATGGTTCCTGCTCAGCAACACGGCAAGGATGTACTCGATGGCGACGATGTGATCTACAATCTCTCCTGCAATCTTGATCTCGTCTCCATCGTAGCGAATGTTAGAGAGTGTTGCTCCGCTCATCCCAATCCGCTCAACGATGCCGCGGGCGAGCGTTCGGTGCGCTTCGACTTCGATTAACTGGTACTTGACGGAGGAGCTTCCGCAATTCAGAACGAGGATGTTCATACGCGTTTCCCCTCCTGGTCATACTTGAAAAACCCTTCGCCCATTTTCTTTCCCAGCTTGTTTTCACGAACCATGCGGCGGAGGAGGGGACAAGGCCGATACCGCGGCTCGCCAAGGTCGTGGAAGAGAGTCTCCATCCACATCAGGACTTCATCAAGGCCCATCGAATCAGCCATTTCCAGGGGGCCGGTTTGAAGGCCGTACCCCAGTCTCATGGCGGTGTCAATATCTTCCGCCTTTGCAATTCCCTCCATCAGCACATGCATAGCTTCGTTCAGCATTGGCAGGATCGTTCGGGTGGTGATGAATCCTGGATACTCGAACACCTCGACGGGCGTCTTTCCAATCCGCTCGGCAAATGATTTGACGAGGCTGAAGGTCTCGTCGGAAGTGTTCATCCCCCGCACAATCTCAACCAGCGGCACCTTCGGCACAGGACTCAGGAAGTGCATCCCGATGATTTTGTCCGGTCGCTTGCTGGACTGGGCCAGCTTGGTGAGACTGAGCGTTGCCGTATTCGAGATAAACACAGCGTTTTCCTTGGCAATCGAGTAGAACGCTTCGATCAGTTGACGTTTCAATTCGAAGTTCTCATCCACCGCCTCGATAATGACATTGCACGGCTTCAGCTCGGCGAGGTTCGTCTTCCCTTGATGCGTGAAAGAACGGCACGTTTTTCTGCAGCTGTTTTCCCCCACCGTTTGATTTCAAGATCCATTGCGCGCGCAAGGCCATCAAGTCCAGATGCCAGCGTCTTTTCATTTTTTTCAACGGCGATTACCTCGATCCCCGCACTGGCAACGGTTTCTGCGATGCCTTGTCCCATCATTCCAAGCCCAATGACGCCGACGGTGTGGAAACGATCGTCACCTTTTCTTTTTGCGAGGAGAGGAGAGTGTAAGTCTTCAAATTTCAGTTTCTCAGCCATACGGAAGTTCCATGTGATAAGTGGTCAGAATCAGAGGAGAAGGTGCAGGGTGTTCCTGAGGAATGAGAGTGAGGCAATGGAGACGAGCTGCGACAACCCCCAGACGATGGAGACAGCAAATGCCGCCTTCCACCTCTTCATTTCAAACAGCGAAACAAGGCCCGAAGCAACGAGCATCAGGTACCATAAAGTAAAGATGTTTAGGGAGTTAAGCAAAGCATGAAGCTGGAAATCGACGTTGTCGCCGGCCATGCCGGCAAGACTAAAGGGCACGCTGAGTCCGGATGACGCGCCAGGCGCAATCGCAACGCTGATCCACACAGCGACATGGGCGAGTATGTTCACACATTCTGCATGCACCAGGAGTGAAAAGATAGTGGGAAAGGGGATGCGCGAGAATGGTTGGAGCGATTTGCTTAACAGCTGAAGGACGAATGCAAAGACTGCGATGCCGCCGC
>JAERML010000335.1 GCA_016844425.1 Bacteroidota bacterium | reverse complement strand
GGGATCTGCTGAGTTTGATCTCAAAAAGAATGTGTTCGCTCCCTCGCAAAAGAATCAAGTCGGTTTCCACCTGGTTGTTGTCGCGGAAGGATATACATATTGAATTTGACACTTTCAATATGTATTCACATGTGACTCCTTGCGTACACAAAAAATCCCCTCAAACAAAGGGGATTTTCTTTGCGCTGGCGTCAGGAGTTGCCTCCTGACGCTAACAAGCCTCGTTTCTCCGAATCGGGCACCGAGGTGTCAGGACAGAAGTCCTGACACCGTTTCTTCCGGAAAGCCTTTTCGTCTGCTACCGCTGTGCTCTTTACTTACGACGTCCGTCATTTGCTTTTGACACTGAACTGCATTAGTTTTGCGGTGTTATTTGTTCTTTCCAACTCACCGATGATGTTTTTCGTTGTAGCTGCTGTCATCCCACTGAGAGGAGGTCGTCATGATTGGGACGACTATCTCCCACTACAAGATCCTCGAAAAGCTTGGCGAAGGTGGCATGGGCGTGGTCTACAAGGCCCACGACACCAAGCTGGATCGCGATGTTGCGCTCAAATTTCTGCCACCCGCGTTCTCCTTGGAACCCGAAGCAAAAGCCCGCTTCATCCACGAAGCACAAGCCGCTTCAGCCCTTCAACACAACAACATCTGCAATGTGCACGACATCGATGAAAGCCCTGACGGCCAGATGTTTATCGTGATGGATCTCTACGAAGGCGAGACACTGAGATCGAGGATAGCGAAAGGTCTATTGCGCATTGAAGAGGCCACCGACATCGCCATTCAGATCGCTCAGGGACTCGGCGAGGCGCATGCGCATGGCATCGTGCATCGCGACATCAAACCTGCGAATATCTTGATGACGAAGAACGGCGTAGCGAAAATTGTGGATTTCGGTAGCCTACATGTCGCCGGAGCAGGCGCGGGGAGAAGATGTTGATCATCGGACAGATATTTGGTCGCTGGGAGTCATACTGTACGAGATGCTCGCCTCGAGAACTCCATTCCGTGGCGATCACGACGCGGCAAGGTTATACTCGATTGTCAACGAAGACTTTGAGCCGGTCTCCAGGGTGCGATCGGATTTGCCTGCTGATCTGGCGAGGATCGTTGACAAGATGCTCCAGAAGGAACGTGGGTTTCGCTACTCTTCGATGACAGAAGTCGTGCAAGAGCTTTCCAAGTTACAGTCCGAAAAAGCCAGGACAACGAGGCCGCTTCTCACACTGAGACAAATCCGGCAACCCGTGTTTGCCATACCGCTTGCCATAGTCTTCCTCAGTCTTTGTTTTCTGGTCTACTACTGGATTGACAGAAACAGCAAAGTCTCGTGGGCGCACAATGTTGCCCTTCCTGAGATTATTCGCCTGGTCGATGCCGGGGAATGGGTTTCTGCATACGAGATCGCCAAGAAGGCGAGCTTGTATATTCCGTCTGACTCCGTGCTGCTCAAGTACATTGATGAGGCGACGTGGATTGTCTCCTGGAAGTCTGTGCCTTCAGGAGCAGAAGGCTCTTACAAGTCGTACTCAGATACACTCGAGAATTGGATTAGCCTTGGCATTACTCCGATCGAAGGGCCAAGAGTTCCCCGCGGAGTTTTTCGATTCAAGATTGTGAAGGAGGGGTTTACGGGGCTAGAGCGTATCGTAGATTTGAGTAACAAGCCCTCTCCGCGTGACACTCTTAAGGGGCCACTCATCAGGCTGGACACGGTTGGAATCGTACCAAGAGATATGGTGCGCGTGCCGGGAGGGACTTTTCGGCTTTTTGCTCCAGGATTAGACAATCTCAGAGCTGTCACGACCGGGGATTACTTCGTTGACAAATATGAAGTGACGAACAGGCAGTTCAAACAGTTTATGGACAGCGGTGGTTATCGGAATCGCAAATACTGGAAGCAAGATTTCATTAGGCAAGCGAAGAAACTCTCTTGGGACGAGGCAATGGCTCGGTTTCTGGATGCGACTGGAAGACGGGGCCCGGCGACGTGGGAGATAGGTACCTATTCTGAAGGAAAAGACAGTAATCCTGTCGGAGGCCTTAGCTGGTATGAGGCGGCCGCATACGCTGAATTTGTTGGGAAGAGCTTACCGTCAATTTTCCATTGGAACCGAGCTGCTCATACTTGGTATGCTGCTAGCATCATCGCCCAGAGCAACTTCTCTGGCAACGGCTCGGTATCCGTCGGCAGCAAGCAAGGAGTATCTCGTTACGGCACTTACGACATGGCAGGCAACGTCCGCGAATGGTGCTGGAATCAGAGCGGGGAGAAGAGATTCATTCTTGGCGGTGGCTGGAATGATCACCCCTATTTGTTCACAGATGCTTATACTCAAGATCCTTTCGATCGTTCTTCCACAAACGGTTTTCGGTGCGTTAAGCCCTTGGAGCCAATCAAAGACTCTTCTTTCATATCGAGCCCTGTAGAGATTGCCCAGCGCGATTACCGTAAGGAAAAGCCCGTGTCTGATCCGATCTTCCGGTCATACCTGCGGCTTTACGCATACGACAAAGCGCCCTTGCACGAGAAGATTGAGACCATCGATAGTACAGAGAATTGGGTCAAGCAACTTGTCACTTTTGACGCTGCGTACGGCAACGAACGGATGATGGCCTACATATACCTTCCAAGAATAGCGTCTCCACCGTATCAAACAGTGGTCCTTTTCCCGGGTTCTGACGCCATTTTTGCCCGATCGAGTAAACAGATTTCTGACCGGTACGGAGCCAGCTTTTTTGCAAAGAGTGGACATGCTTCTGTCTTTCCAATTTATAAGGGGACATATGAGCGAGGTGATGGCTTGAACTCCGATACTCCGGACGAGACAAATTCTTACAA
>JAERML010000124.1 GCA_016844425.1 Bacteroidota bacterium | reverse complement strand
ACACCGAGGCCTGAGCAGGGAACATCCAACAAGACGCGATCTGCCAGTGCACTTTCAAGCGATGCCGCATCCGTTACCTGTAGCCTGACATTTCGGAGACCAAGGCGCTCGCACGCAGCCTTGATGAAACCTAATTTCACTTCGTACTTATCGATGGCAATCACTTCCCCTTCGTTCTTCATCATTTCCGCGATGGCCGTGGTTTTGCCACCAGGCGCAGCGCAAAGATCAAGCACGCGCTCACCGGGCTTCGCTCCGAGCAGGAGACAGGGAAGGGCGGCACTCTCGTCCTGGATAGTAAACATTCCGTTCCGGAACAGCTCCATCTGGCCGATCTTGGTGAGACCCCTCACCTTGACAAAGTAATCGATGTGGCTCGATCCGGTGTATTCAATCTTTTGTTGGTCGAGCAACGAGAGGAAGTGCCCGGGATCCACCTTGAGTTTGTTGATCCGCAAGGAAAGCCCCGGGCGTTCGTTGCTCGCCATGAGAAGTTTCTGCGTCTCTTCTGCACCAAAGCGTTTCACCCACCGTTTTACCATCCAGTGCGGATGGGAAAACACCACAGAAAGGTACTGCACCTGGTCTTCCTTCGGATCCGGATAACGGATCCCCTCGATGTTCCTGATGACGTTGCGCAGGACAGCGTTCACCAGCCCCGCAAGCTTGTCGCCACGAATCCGTTTGATGAACTCCACGCCTTCATTCACGGCAGCTGCGTGCGGGACACGGTTCAAGAAAAGAATCTGGTACAGCGCAACACGAAGGGTATTCTTGAGATTGATTTCGGACTTGGCAAAGTTGCCATGCGAGAATCCGTTCAGCACCCAGTCAAGTTTGTTCTGCCACCGGAGGACGCCGTGCACAATCTCTGTCAAGAGTCCTTTGTCAAGATCGTTCAACTCCTGAGACCGGAGTTCCGCGTCAAGCACTTTGTCGAGATAGGAATCTGTCCGCTCGACGCGGTTCAGAATCTTAACCGCTGTTCCGCGTACACCGTAATAGAGGCTGTGTGGTGGTTCTTTCCGCTCCGGGAGAACCGGGTCAGGCGGTTTGGGCTCGATGGCCGGATCGCTCATGGTTGGTCATAGAAAAAACATGTTGAAACAGCTCACGATAAACCGGCGTCAATTGAATGTTGCGTCGCGCCATGACGGTGGTTGCCACGGCCAGCGCTTTGTCCAGATCATACGTGGTCATCTGGTCCGCCGAACCCCAGGTAAATGCAGGGACGAACTTTGGTGGGAGAGCCGTCCCGTAGATGTTGGACGAAGGTCCGATCACGGTGCCCGTATCAAGCGTGGCGTTGATTCCCGTTTTCACGTGGTCACCCGCTGTCAATCCTACAAACATCCTCCCGGAATCCACAGATCGTCCGTTTATGTAGACCTTAACCGTACCGTATGTGTTCTTAAGGTCGCTCGACGACGTTCCCGCTCCCAGGTTAACCCATGGCGCAATGTAAGAGTGTCCAATGAATCCATGGTGCTGTTTGTTGACGTGGGAGTGGAACGTGGACTGTTCGACCTCACCTCCGATCTTACAAACAGGACCAATGCTAGTCTTTCCATGAATCTGGGCGCCGACTTTCACGGTGGCACCATCTCCAACATAGCACGGACCCCCGATTACCGCTTGTGCCTGGATGCGCACATCCGACCCAATGTAGATAGGGCCAGCAGTTGCATCAAGAACAACGCCCGGGCCTATAGTGCTCTTCCTATCGATGTAGATGAGCTTCTTTCCCTCCAGGATGGCACTCCGGTGAATGTCTCCCTTCCTCGCCGCCTTGTTCTTCGTGAGAACATGGAAATCATTGGAAATTTCTGTGTCATTGGCGTAAACGAGATCCCACGGATAGCGTACCAGCACGGCGTCCACTTCAACATGTGGAAGGCCTGTCAATGCCGAGAGATCCAGCGCGTCATTGTGGATCTCCGATTTCGACCTTGCAAGGTTGGAACCGCTCAGGAGCGCACCCACAACTTCTCCCGAGGACATGAATAATACATCCCGCTTCTCTTTCTTGAGCACCTTTGCAAGCCCCTTAGTCATGATGCACCGACCGTTTAGAAAAAGACATGACTCGGCGGAGATATCGTTGATACCGTTTTTGGGACTTACCTCTCTGAGATACGCGGAAAGGTATGAGCGGACGTACAACGTAACCCCTGTGGGAGCCAGATGGCTGAGCGCCTTTTCACGGAGTGTAAGGATGCCGCAGCGGAGATCGTACACCGGACGGAAGTAGATCAGAGGAAAAAAATTGCTGGCAACAAGATCTTCATACAGACAAAGGTGCATGCGGCGCTCAGAAACCATGAGGTGGTGATAACAAAACGTTCCGCCCGCAGGTCATTGACCCGACTTGTGGAGCGGAACGATTGATGCAAAGCCAGGCAGGGCGTAAATCGTCAATAACGCTGCATCTATGCAGCCGGTGCGTCGGCCGCCTTCTTTCCATACTTCTTATTGTAGCGTTCGATGCGCCCCGCCGAGTCGACAAGATTCTGGCGCCCTGTGAAGAACGGATGGCAGTTAGAACAGATTTCCACTTTCAGGTCACCGATCGTAGATCGGGTTTCGAAGGTGTTCCCGCAAATGCAGGTAACTGTCGCTTTCTTGTAGTCCGGATGGATTCCTTCTTTCATTACCACTTCGTCCTTTCTCTAAGAGCGTATATGGAGACAATCAAGTGGCATTAATATAGGGTTTTCAGCCAAGAGAAGCAACCAACCGATCACCGCGGGCTGGCAGGTTCCGGTTTTCCCCGAGCTTGCAATTCCATTTCAATATTGATAGATTGGAGCAAGTTCATTTTCGATTCGTGAAGGAGAGCGTTTCATGAAAAACCGGGTAAGGTTCGCAGCCATCGTCGTTGCCGTCACCTTGGTGCAATGCACGGCCTCGGCAGCGTCGAACACCATCTACAATTTTCTGAGAAACGATGTCAGTTCCCGCGCAGCAGCACTGGCTGGAAGCTTCGTCTCCGTCACGAACGACCCCAATATACTTTTCTATAATCCCGCGGGACTAAGCACATTGCAGTCCCCGATGGGGTCGATAGGGTTTTTCAAACACCTGCTCGACATCAACTCGGGGTACATTTCCTACAGTCAACCATATGAAGACCTCGGCTTCTTCGGGCTCGGCCTCCTTTACACCAACTACGGTTCCTTTGACGAGATTGACGAACTTGGAAACATGAACGGCAAGTTCGGTGCAGGGGACTTTGCCCTGACCTTAGGGTATGCCAACCAGGTGGAAGAGAACCTCCACCTCGGGGTGAACATTAAATACATCTTCTCCTCTATCGCAAGCTACAAGTCATCCGGCCTCGCGGCGGATGTCGGGCTCCTGTACACCGTGCCCGATAGTCGTGTGACGGTTGGCGCAAGCATTCGTAACCTGGGGGCGCAGTTGAGTTCATATATCGACACGAAGGAGGACCTTCCGCTGGATGTTGTCATTGGCGGGTCTATCGTTCCCAAAGGCCTCCCGCTCCTCCTCAATGTCAACTTCCATAAGCTGAATGAGGATGTGAAGGAATTCGGTGACAGGTTCCGGGCGTTCTCTGTCGGCGGAGAGTTCACGCTCAGCACAGTTCTTCAACTCCGTGTCGGCTACAACAATGAACAACGGAGAGAGTTGAAAATCGGAACAACGGCAGGACTGGCCGGGTTCACCGGCGGACTTGGCCTTACGGTTAGTGAGTACAAAGTAGACTATGCTCTTTCCTCACTCGGGAAGATAGGCGAGCTTCACCGGATCTCGATCGGGACCTCGTTCTAAATCAGAACAAACAGAATCAGAAAATCGAAACCCGTCCGGGCTCACCAGACGGGTTTTCTATCTTTCATCCCGAAGGCAACTCAATGTGAGTGATGGGCATACGGGGCAAGCACCAATGTGCCTAAGTAGAAGAGCAGCATCCCGCCAAAAACGAGAAGCGGAATTATCCGGTTCTTTGAGTGGTTGATCTCCGGTATAAGATCGCTGGCACCAACATATGTCGCGATCCCGGCGGAGAAAGCAAACGCCATACCTACCACCTGTTCGTTAATCTCTGTGAGAAGGAATACACTCAGAATCCCCAACATTGTGGCCACGCCGATTGCCCCGGAGGCAAGGAAGGCCGTCTGCCGTCTGTGCTCCGCGGCGATCATCACAGAGGCGATTGTCAGCCCTTCCGGGATTTTGTGAAGGAGAACAGCGAAGAAAATAAGGAGGCCGAGGTAGAAGTCGAACTGCATGCCAACCGAAATGGCAAAGCCGTCAAAAAAGGCATGAATGAACAGCCCGGCAAAGGTCGAGATGCTCGCAGTGCGCGAGACCATCACTTCGTGATGTGTCTCTTCCCCAAAATGGAGATGCCCGACGATCGTGTGCTCAAAGAAATGCAGCACCGAGTACCCGAGCAGCATGTAGAGTGGCGCCTGGATACCAATGGAGCGGATCGCTTCAGGGATCAGTTCAATGAACACAAGTGCGAGGATGAACCCGGCGCTGAGTGCAAGAAGATATTCCTGAATTTTCCGCGGCCATTCCTTGCGCAACACAACAAGGCCTCCGCCGAGAATCTCCGCGAGGGCTGCAATCAATCCGTAGACGATAATGGTCAGTTGCATGAGCTACTGCATGAACGGTTTCTTCATGAACTCTTCTGCCTGTCTGTATGAATTGAGATACTCCTTCATGTCCAGCACCTTCTGATACTGTCGGACTGCAAGTTCTCTCTTGGACAGGACATCGTAAATCATCCCTATCTTGAGGTTTGTCATGACCATAAACCCCGAGGGTTCCTTGATGTTCATGTCGCATAGACCTAGATAGTACACCGCTTCCCGCTCTGCCGCAGGATTGTAACCACGCTGGCCTTTGAACACCCGAGCGGCGATCTCTCCAAAAGTCTTCTGTACCATCGACCAGTTACTGAGGGAAACATAGACCCTCCCGAGATATTTGTGAAATAAAATATTCCCCGGATACCGCTGGTGTAACCGTTCGGCGAGAGCAAGCGCTTTGGCGTAATCCTTTTCGTACGCGTAGTAGATCTGCATCAGGAAATAGGATGTTTCCACAGACGCGTACTTCCCCTTTTCCGCAGCAGCGGTCAATTGCTCAATGCCCTTCTTTTCTGCGGGAAGGAACAGGAGCAATGGCTTGAGAAACGGATACTGGTTGGGAACTACCTCAGCATAGTAATTGTAGATCCCCGAGCCGAGCAGAACGTCGTAGTTTTCCGGGTCAAGCGTTGAGGCATCCTGCACAATGGGAAGAGCCTTGCGACCCGCGTTCGCCGCCCCGAGGTAGTCGTTTCGGTGGAACTTCAGCCGCCCCTGAAACCCAATCGACCCTCCTTTAAAAAAGAGGGCGTGCACATCATTCTCATTCTGTTCCAGCAACTCGTCGCACAGATCGATGACCACCTCGAGAGAGTCCATGAACCGGTCGTCGTATTCTTCGCTGTCCACGTTAATGATTATCCTCCACCACTGCACCATCGCGTGAAAGAAATGTCCGGCTGGGTCTCGCGGGCGAAGCCGGATCAGCTCGCCAAATTCCTGCTCGGCTTTTTCGAACTCCAGATTATAGACGAGGTCGATTCCCCGACGGGTCTTGGCATCAAATTCCTGATTCGCGACGCCCTGTCCGCAAAGGGAACCATGGACACCCCAGAGAAACGCAAGGAGAATCATCCAACGGCTCATGTCGTCGCTTCTCCGGACTTCTGCTGCCCGGGTGGTACAAGATCCTCCACGGAATCGAGGGTGATGATTCCCTCCGGCGCTTCGAGAAGCCTGGACTTTAGGATGTACCAGGTGCAGAAGATTAGTGCCAACGTCGCGAGAACACCTCCTTCAGGTCCGAATGCACCCCCGGTAATCCACTCGGGTCCGGACTGTGTCAGATGCACAACGGTCTTATCGGCGAAGGCCGCGCCGGTGGTGGGAAAGCCGTAAATAGAGGTTTGCGTAAAGTTCCAACTGAAATGGAGTCCACATGGGAGCCAGAGACTCCGTGTCTTCAGATAGGCAAAAGAAAGCCATACTGCCGCCAGCCCCACGTTGATGATCCCGTAGGTGCTTGCGTTGGGATTATACATATGAGCCGCGGCAAAGAGCACCGCCATGAGCACTGTTGCCGGGAGAAAGGTGATAGCCTGCATCATGGTCTGAAAAAGATAGCCCCGAAACAACACCTCCTCCAATACCGCCGCAACCAGAAAAAAGACTGCCGCAGAAACAATCATCCACAGAATATCCCAGATTCCGAGGCCACGCCATTCTATTACCGCGTGCCCGGTTCCGAATTCAACAAGGAAAATCCCGGTCATCATCAGGAATCCCAGCAGCAGCCCCATGCCCACCTCCCGGAACGTGCCAGGATGAATCGAGAAGCCAATGGCTGCGAAGGGCTTCTTGTTGATATAGCGCGTCATGACGAATGACCCGAGGAGCGAAGCCATCAATGCCAGCAAAGTAACCAGGAAACTCGTTGCGATCTTGAAGACCAAAAAAGGGGCGGCAATCAGAAACCCGATGCACGATGTGATGAGGACAAAGAGCAGCAGTCTCCATCCGGCTCGGAGCTCGCCGTGGCGAGTAAGGAAGATGGTTGTGAATTGCATTGCGAACACTTGGCAATGAATGGGAACTGCGGTACAACAAGGTCAGTGGTAGGTATTGCCAATAGCGAATAGGCTTGCCAGGTTTCTTAACCTTCGCGGGCGGTCGATCGGCCCTGCAAAGAGCGAAATACGCACTTCAATGATTCTGTTGGGAAAGATTGATGCCGCCCGGACATGCAGATGAATTCGGCAGTAATTCACTTCCTGCGGCTCACCGATCACCCGCGCATAGTAGATCGTGTTATCAACAACAGCAATACTATCTTTGGTGAATGTCCCCGGGTCGGGGAACGATCCGATGGCAAAGTCCAATGACGCCGCCGCGTGCATGACCGTAGAGAACCGCGTCTGATTGAGTATGCCGACAAACAGGCTGGCACTCCACATGGCAAGGGAATCCCTGATCGGTCCCCGCCCTCCATAGAAATACAAATCCATGCGCTGAACAACTGCCGGATCAGCGGGCTCGATGACCATGGCGGAAGGGTTCGTCGTTCTTGTGCCGACGTTGACACCTTCCTCGCGAGTGGATGCTGCAGTGTTGTTCTCGAAGACAACGATAGCCGAATCGAACCGCGCAGCCGGTGCCCAACGGATGAGTGCGGGATCGCTCAGTTGACCGGTCGTGCGAAGTGAATAGAGGGAGAAGAGTGTCTGCCCCTGACCGAGGGAGTCAATCGTCATGGAAAAAGAGATCTTGGGGACCGTGTCTGCCCTGCTTCCCCATTGAACAATGTATCCGCGAAAGGTGGAATCGCTGGATGCCGGTGCAGGCGACCAGTCGAGGCGGATAGTGGAACTGTTGATCGATGCCGCCTTCACGTTTTGTGGCGGCCCGAACGTGCCCCCCGAGCCGGGACTCTCTATGTTGTCACCGCAACGTAATGCAAGCAATGCCACAGTGAAGGGAACGGCCACTCGGGGAGAGAGTCTCATTCTGGTTCCGTCTGCTTGTTAGTAAAAAGGTTGGACAAATATAACAAATGGGATCGGAAATTCAAAGGCGGGAAAGAGTCCGAAAATAAGCGCGCGGCCACGCGTTTGAATGGCCGCGCGCAAAGGTGTCGGATCATTACTGCAGTTCGTTCTTCATTGCCGCATCTTTCAGGTCGTCGTTGGCAAAGACGGCAATCTCTACCCGCCGATTCAGCTTTTTCCCATCAGCCGTGTCGTTACCCGCAACGGGCTGAGTCTCACCGTATCCCACGGTTGTGATCCGTGAGCCCACAACACCTTGCCCTTTGGCATGGCCCGCCACCGCCGCTGCACGGGAATCCGAGAGCTTCTGGTTGAACTCATCCGAGCCATCCGCATCGGTGTGGCCTTCGATCAGGATATTCGTGTCCTCATACTTGTTCAGGATCTTGGAGAGCTTCTCAATATTGGCCTTGGCCGTTGGCTGAAGACTCGATTTGCCCGTCTCGAACAGAATACCAGAATCAAATGTAATCTTGATCCCCTCACCGATTCGTTCTACCTTTGCCCCTTCAATGTCATGCTGGATCTCCTCGGCCTGCTTGTCCATATACCGGCCGATCAACGCGCCCGCTGTGCCGCCCACGGCGGCTCCGATGATGGCACCCACGGCGGTATTTCCAGCTTGTTTGCCGATCACCGCACCAATAACCCCTCCCGCCGCCGCACCGATGGCGCCACCCTTGACTGTGCTGCTGGCGCTGCATCCCATCATAAGGAATGAGGCAATCAATACCAGGGTAATTCCAGACCGCATCGAGATAATCATATCTTTCTCTCCTTTAATGTGATGAAGGAAGATTCGTTAGTACAATTTCCGCTGTAAGTAGTCGCGCAACTGGGACACGTCTACACGCTCCTGCTGCATGGAGTCCCTTTCCCGGACGGTCACTGTCTGATCCGCGAGTGTTTGCGAGTCCACGGTAATGCAGAACGGCGTCCCGATCTCATCCTGCCGTCGGTACCGTCGCCCCACAGCGCCGCTGTCATCGTAGAATACTCGCATGTGCGGACGAAGCGCCATCTCGATTTGCTTTGCAATCTCAGGCATCCCGTCTCTGTTTACAAGAGGAAACACCGCGGCTTTGATTGGCGCGAGCCGGGGATGGAATTTCAAGACGGTGCGAACCTCTGTCTTCCCGTCGGCCGTTGGAGCTTCCTCTTCGCGATAAGCGTCAACCAGAAAGGCCATGAAGGAACGACTCGCTCCTGCAGATGTCTCGATGATGTATGGGATGTAGCGTTCCTTGGTCTGTTCATCATAGTACTTGAGAGACTTCCCCGAGTATTCCTCATGCCGCGCCAGGTCGAAGTCGGTCCGGTTATGGATCCCTTCGATCTCTCCCCACCCAAACGGGAACTGGTACTCAATGTCGAACGCATCCTTTGCATAGTGAGCCAGCTTGTCCGGCGGATGCTGGTGCCACTGCAGCTTGTCCTTCGTCATTCCGAGTTCGAGGAACCACTTCATCCGTTCCTCCTTCCACCGATTGAACCACTCTACGTCGCTCCCCGGCTTCACAAAGAATTGCATCTCCATTTGCTCAAATTCGCGTGTGCGGAAGAGAAAATTCTTCGTGTTGATTTCGTTGCGGAAGGCCTTGCCGATTTGTGCGATGCCGAACGGTGGCTTCTGCCGGGAAGCGGACTGCACATTCAGGAAGTTCACGAAGATCCCCTGCGCTGTCTCCGGTCGAAGATATACAATAGCGCTTGCATCCTCAACCGGGCCGACGAACGTTTTGAACATCAAGTTGAACTTGCGCGCCCCGGTAAACGAAGGATGGCGAATTGCTTCTGCACTTCTTCGTCAGTAACCTGACCTTTGGGCGCGTTTGGATCGAGCTCTCGCCATGCATCCTTCTGCTTTTTGATGGATGTTTCCTCAAACAAAATGTCCACACGATAGCGGGACTTGCACTGTTTGCAATCCACCATCGGGTCCGTGAAGTTCTCCACGTGGCCGGAGGCTTCCCATACGCGCGGATGCATCAGTATGGCTGCATCGACGCCTTCGATGTCTTCCCGATACGTCATAGCCTTCCACCAGGCATCCTTGACATTCCTGAGAAGCTCAACACCCAGTGGACCGTAGTCCCAGCATCCGTTCAGGCCACCGTAGATCTCGCTCGACTGGAACACAAACCCACGCCGTTTGCTGAGGGAGACAACCTTGTCCATAATGCCGGCATTGCCAACCTGGGTGCCGGGTTTTTGCGTTTTCTCTGTATCGATGGTCAGGTTCCTCTCATTGCTTACTGAAGTTCTTTCTTGGTGATAAAACTAATGCTCTCGATGGTCTTTCCGTTCACCACAATATGTATGGTGACAGAACTTTCTTTCGTCCGTTCAGTGGCAACCACGCGGGCGTTGTAACGATCAAGTTCACGGCTTAGGTCGAGGTTGAAGTCAAGACTGA
>JAERML010000123.1 GCA_016844425.1 Bacteroidota bacterium | reverse complement strand
GCGTATGATCGGATTCTGAAGGTTGGAAGGACGATTGCCGACATGGCCGGAAGTGCTGAGATTCGGCCTGAACATATTAGCGAAGCCATACAGTACCGCAGCCTCGACAGGAATCTGATGGTATAATGGCTTCTGGCATTTGATCAGATCTGGAGGGCCCGCCTCTTCTCTACAAGTTTTCCTTGACGATTCCAGGTGTTAAAAAAAATGCTTGACAATACGAGTTTGCGACCTTATATTTCGGACAATCGGGTCTGATTATCTAAAGATAGGTCCGCATTGTGGCTGCTACCCCAATGTTGTTCAGCAAGTCCTGCGAGTATGCAATCCAGGCCCTTCTGTACCTGGCCCACAAAGAAGAAGAAGGTCAGCCTGTTTTCTTGCGCGAAATTTCCGACTCTCTCCGTATCCCTCATCATTTCTTAAACAAGGTTCTTCAGCAACTTACGCGCGAAGGTATTCTTGTTTCGCTTAGGGGAGTTGCCGGTGGGTTCAGCCTCGGGCGCCATGGCAGTGAGATCACGCTTGGTGATGTTGTCAAAGCTATCGACGGAGATCAGTTCCTAGGCGAATGCGTTCTTGGCTTTCCGGGATGTGCCGACAAAACTCCATGTCCCGTGCATGACCAGTGGAAGCGCGCGAAGCAAATCATCCTCAATATCATGAGCACAAAGTCGGTTGCCGAATTGAACAAGGAGATGGATGGGGGGAAACTGGATCTCATTCAGGATATGAGAAAAGCATGATACGGGATCGTAGCGCATTCGGAAGAGACTCAACCAATCGAGATATTCGCATGAAGAACCACCCTCGTCCACGTTCTGGCCTGTCTCCTGGTTCTCACTGGAAGACTTTTGGATCTGCACTCTGTTTGGCGATGGTCATAAGCTCCACCTTGATTGCCAAGGTTCCGGCGGGCGGCAGACAGGCCCCGACTTGAAGGACGTTTCTGAACGGAGGGACCGGGCATGGCTCACACAATTCACCCAGGATCCAAGTCGGTTAGAGTTGCAGAAGCCCAAGCGAGTCTTCCTCCCGCTTAAAGTTCATCGAATCACTTCCTACAAGTGAGGATGTCTTATGGAAAAAACAAATCGTCGTGAATTCCTTAAACAGTCTGGCAAAGGGGTCATGGGGGCAGCGGTTGTGGGTGGGTTCCTCAACTTCGATCTGCTCCAGCTTGTCAGGAAGGTAGACAACCCACTCGCCTTTTATCCAAACCGGGATTGGGAAAGGATCTACCGCGATCAGTATCGCTACGACCGGTCGTTTACCTTTATCTGCGCGCCGAACGACACGCACAACTGCCGCCTGCGAGCATTTGTCCGTAATGGCATTGCTGTCAGGATCGAACAGAACTACGACGCCACTACAGTCACTGACCTCTACGGCAATAAGATCCCGCCTTCATGGAATCCGCGAGGATGCTTGAAAGGCTTCACGTATGTCCGCCGGATGTACGGACCATACCGCGTCAAATACCCCATGATCAGGAAAGGATGGAAGGACTGGGCCGATGCCGGTTTCCCCGCTGATGAGAAAGGGGTTCCCGACAAAGCGTACTTCAAGCGCGGCGAAGACAGTTGGTCGCGTGCCTCCTGGGACGAAGCCTCCACATACGTCGGCAAGAGTTTGCTCAATGTGATGAACAAGTACCAAGGAGAAGAGGGCGCTCAACGGTTGAAGGCGCAAGGATATCCTGAGGAGATGATCGAGGCAATGCACGGAAGCGGCGGACAAGTGGTGAAGATCCGGCCAGGAATGTCCATCCACGGGATATTGCGGATTCAGGCGCTGAAGCGGTTTTCAAATATGCTCGTGCTCCACGACGAAGCGGAAGCGAAGAAGCACCACCGTGACCCGTACGGCGCTCGCTCCTGGACGAACTACGATTGGCACGGCGACCTGCCGCCCGGACATCCGATGGTGACCGGCATCCAGACGCACGACGATGACCACAACAACTTCCGGCATGCGCGTCTGTTCATTGTTCAGGGCGTGAACTTTGTCGAAAACAAGATGTCCGACGCTCACTGGTGGATAGAAACGATCGAACGCGGGGGCAAGATCGTCGTGATTGCGCCGGAGTACAGTCCTTCCTGCCAAAAGGCGGACTACTGGATCCCGGTCCGTCCCGGCACCGACCCGGCGCTCCAGCTCGGCGTCACGGATGTTCTGTTCAAGGAGAAACTCTATGACGCTCCGTTCGTCAAGCGCTTTACCGATATGCCGCTTCTGGTACGCCAGGACACGTTGAAGCTTCTCCGCGCCTCGGACATCTTCCCCAACTATAAAAACCAGGAGCTGAAAGGCTATAGCGTCACTGTCCAGAAGATCGATGCCGAAGCGCGTGAGGAGTGGGGCGATTTCGTTGTGTGGGATGCGAAGACGAAAAAGCCTGTAGCCATAACACGCGAAGATGTGGGTACCCACATCGACGAGAAGGGTCTCGATCCCGCGCTCGACGTGAGCTTCACCGTGAAGGACACCAAAGGGAAACAGGTCAAGGTCAAGACGGTCTTCCGGCTCTACAAGGAGCTTTGCGCCGAGTACGACCTCGAAACCACGCACCAAATCACCGGTTCACCAAAGGAGCTGATCGTCAGGCTTGCCCGGGACCTCGGCACCATCAAGCCTGTTGCGCTGCACACAGGCGAGGGTGTGAACCATTACTTCCACTGCGACATTACGACGCGCGGAACGTTCCTGTGGACAGCGCTGACCGGCAACATTGGGAAGCCCGGCGCAGGCGTTGGGCATTGGGCGGGCAACTACAAGTTCTGTGTATTCGATGGACTGCCGAAGTTCAACGCCGAAGATCCGTTCAACATGAACCTCGATCCGACTGCCAATGGCAAGGAGGTCAAGAACAAGAAGTATTATAAGTCGGAGAACCCTGCGTACTGGAACTATGAGGACCAACCGCTGATCGTGGAGACAAAAGAAGGACGGAAGGTCTTCACCGGCAAGTCGCACATGCCAACGCCGACCAAGGTGGAGTGGACCGCCAATGTGAACTTGCTGAATAACGCCAAGTGGGCGTACAACATGGCGAGGAATGTCGACTCCAAGGTGGAGATGATTGTCATCAACGAAATGGAGTGGACGGGAAGCTGTGAGTTTGCGGATATCGTCCTCCCGGCAGAATGCTGGGCGGAGCTGACGTATCCCGACATGACAGCGTCCTGTTCAAACCCCTTCTTGCAAGCCTGGATTGGAGGCGTGAAGCCGATCTTCGACAACCGGAACGATGCAGCAATCATGGCGGGCGTTGCCGCGAAGCTCAGCGAGCTGACCGGCGACCAGCGGTATCGTGATTATTTCAAATTCATCCTTGAAGGTAAGCCGGGCGTATATCTGCAGCGCGTCCTCGATGCCAGCTCGACAACCGACGGCTACCAGATCGACGAACTCATCAAGAGAGATGCTGCGGCATTGATGATGTTCCGCACATACCCACGCATCCCCGGATGGGAACAGATCAACGAATCAAAACCCTTTTACAACAAAACTGGCCGCATTGAGTTTTACAGAGATGAAGATGAATTCATCGAGTACGGTGAGAACCTGATCGTGCATCGGGAGCCGGTCGAAGCGACGCCGTATATTCCGAACGTCATCGTTGCGGCACACTCCGCAATCCGGCCAAAGGATTACGGCATCCCTCTCAACCATCCCGGCGCCGATGAACGCTCAGTGCGCAACGTGAAGATGCCTTGGAAGAAGGTGAAGCAGACAAAGAACTTCCTGTGGGAACAAGGTTACAAATTCTGGTGTCTCACGCCGAAGTCGCGTCATACCAATCACTCCTCCTGGGCCGTGACCGATTGGAACTTCATCTGGAATAATAATTTCGGCGACCCGTACCGAGCGGACAAGCGCATGCCTGGAGTGGGCGAGCACCAGATCCAGATGAACCCGGAGGACGCGAAAGAGCTTGGGATCAACGATGGCGACTATGTGTATGTGGACGCAAACCCGGCAGACCGTCCGTACAAAGGCTGGTCGGCGGACGATCCGTTCTACAAAGTCTCCCGGCTGATGTTGCGGTTGAAGTACAACCCCGCATATCCGCGTGGCGTCACGATGATGAAACACTCGGCGTGGATGGCCACACCGAAGTCGGTAAAGGCGCACGAGACGCGGGAAGACGGGAAGGCAGTGTCGGAAGATACGGGCTACCAATCGAGTTTCCGGTACGGCTCGCAGCAGAGTATCACGCGCGGGTGGCTGCAACCAACAATGATGACGGAATCGCTTGTACGCAAGGATGTCATCGGTCAGCATATCGGCCATGGGTATGAGGAAGATGTTAACTCACCCAACACCTGTCCGAAGGAAACGCTTGTGCGCGTGACAAAGGCGGAGGATGGCGGAATGGGTGGCAAGGGTGTCTGGGATCCGGTGAAGACCGAGCTGACCCCTGCGAACGAGAACGACACCATGAAAAAGTACCTCAACGGCGACTTCCTGGAGAAAGGATAACGGTGATGGCTGAGATCGAAAAATGTGAAGACCCGTCTGACTTCGAATTGACCCACCATGTTGTTCCCGGTGAGCCCGGTCGTGACCATGTGACAGAAATGGCCGAAGCGTTTGTCGTCGAGTTCAAACGCATGCGCTGGAAGGACGACCAGATCATCGCCCTGTTCCGGAATCCCTTCTACGCCGGACCGAACTACGTGTATCGGGAGCGGGGCGAGCGGTATGTGGTCGATCTCTTGAAAAGCATTCGATCGGGTTGATGTGCAGTCCATCCCGCAGGATGAAAGTACAGCATTGATTTCCGAAGTGTGTGTTCATACAACAGGAGAACGGTATGCCGAAAGTGTATAACTGGCAATTAGGCCGCGAGATGGAATACCCCTATGAAGGGAAACGGCCGCAACGGCAATTTGCTGCAGTCTTCAACATTAACCGCTGCATCGCATGTCAGACGTGCACGATGGCGTGCAAAAGCACGTGGACATACTCGAAGGGACAAGAGGCGATGTGGTGGAACAACGTGGAGACCAAGCCCTATGGCGGGTATCCCCAGCATTGGGACATCAAGACGCTCGAGCTTCTTGGCGATCAACCCGGATGGGATCCAAAAACCACAAGCGACGAAAAGCCATACGGGGAGTATCAAGGCGAGACGTTGTTTGAGGCGGCGAAGAAGCGCGCAACAGAAAGTGGTCAGCAGGCGCTGGGCTACATCCCTTCGGATCAGGAGTGGCGATCGCCGAACTTCTATGAGGACACAGCGTTCTCCACGCTCGCATCGAAGGAAGGGCGAATGGCTGACGGCACGAGGCTCCCCGAACACAAGGCATGGTTCTTCTACCTGGCGCGCATCTGCAACCACTGCACCTATCCGGCGTGTCTGGCAGCCTGTCCGCGCGGCGCGATCTATAAGCGGCCCGAGGATGGCATAGTACTGATCGACCAGAGTCAGTGCCGCGGTTATAGGAAGTGCGTGGAGCAGTGTCCATACAAGAAGCCGATGTTCAATGCAGAGACACGGCTCTCAGAGAAATGCATCGCATGCTATCCCCGCGTGGAAGGGACGGACCCGATAACGGAAGGCGAACCCATGGTCGCGCGGTGCATCTCCGTGTGCGTTGGTAAGATACGTTTGCAGGGCTGGATCGACGATCCGGAGAGTCCGCTTCATTATCTCGTGCATAAGGCGAAGGTTGCACTGCCGCTCTACCCACAGTTCGGGACCGAGCCGAACGTCTATTATATTCCTCCGCGTTGGGCGCCAAGGGGATATCTTCATCAGATGTTTGGCCCGGGAGTCGATCATGCCCTCGAAGCATACGCGTGGCTATGGCAAGAGAAAGCAGGAGGTTGTGCGCGTGCCAATCGAAGATCCTGTTATTGTGCGGCCGGAGAAGCATCTGAATGTGACGTAACGGAATCAGGAGATGGAGGGTGAATGACAGAGTGGACGACCATACGATTGAAGAGTAATGGGCTGCGGCGTGGACGTTGTCACCGTGCCCGCCGGGAACAAATCCGAAAAGGAGACAGCTAATGAGAATGTTGGCGGTAGTTATCCTCTGTTCGGTTCTTTGTGTTGACTCGATGTTGGGCTTTCAGGTGTACCCTCCCGTGGCGTCGGTCGAGAATGGGAAAGCGCTTTATGGGAAGTACTGCAGCACGTGTCATGGAGTAGACGGGAAAGGAGA
>JAERML010000122.1 GCA_016844425.1 Bacteroidota bacterium | reverse complement strand
AGAGATGGAGTATTGCTCCCTCCGCTCCCCGGTAAATGAATTGACGAGTCCCATGGCGGTCTCCTTGTTAGGTCAGAAACGGTGTGGTCCTCATATATAGAGGGCAAATTCCATGCCCTGCGATAGTCCTTGCTCCTCGAATGATCTAGTTCAGTACCGTGAAATTCACCGCAGGGAACGCCATTTTTATTGTTGATTCACTCAACACCAGGCGATTCCAATATGCGCAGGACGACCCCGACGTTGGATTTTTCCCAAATGAAGAAATGGACCATCCATATTTCTCAGGAGTTGGAAGAAAGGGAAACGGGCTCCTTGCGGGTCAGGGGAGGGTTTCGTATGCTTGTTTCAGCCCCGAGGCCATTCCCTTCCGCAGGGGATCGATCAGCTCTCAACCATTTCCCTTGTCCAGTGAAAACACTCGTCATTGGTATAGCCGGAGGAACAGGATCCGGCAAGACCACAGTTACAAACAGCATTCTCGAACACCTCGACAGAAAACGGGTTGCCGTCATTCAACACGATTCGTATTACAAAGACCTCAGCACGTACGGCGGTCTGACCCCGGATCTGATCAACTTTGACCACCCGGACTCGCTCGAGACAGATTTGCTGGTGATGCATCTCAGCGCCCTCAGGGCGGGGAAGACCATCGAGCAACCCATGTATAATTTCACCACGCATCGGAGGATGGACTCGACGCGGCGTGTCGACCCGACGGAGATCATTATTGTTGATGGCATATTGATTTTTTCGGACAAGCGTCTGCGGCAACTGATGGACATCAAGATCTTTGTGGATACCGATGCCGACGAGCGTCTGCTGCGACGCATGCGGCGGGACATCCTTGAACGGGGGCGGTCGATCGAGTCTGTCATGGACCAGTATGTCACCACCGTGAAACCGATGCACCTGGAGTTTGTAGAGCCAAGCAAGTTGTACGCGGATATCATCATCCCGCGCGGGGCAGAGAACACAGTTGCCATTGACATGGTGGTCACGAAGATAAAGACGTTGCTAAAGGAAAGAGGGGGCAATCGACATGAACCATGATGGCTTCATTGTTCCGCCCGGGAAGAAGATCCGCTTGCTTGACTACAGTACCGGAGAAACGGGCAAGTCTAAGGACAAAAAAAGAAAGAACTCCAGGCCGCAAAGAAGATGCTAGAGGATGAGTAAACGGAGCCGGCAGGCGGGCTCACGTTGGATTAGACCGATAATTTCCCTATGTTTGTGTCACATCGGGTTGGCCCGCAGACCCGGCTCGTCAGATTCCACATTGCAGAGTCTCTCATGGTTGGTACCACCGATATCATTCGGAAAGCCGCCGCACACGTCTCGACGCTCTTTCAGGAGAAACTCCCTTCGTGGGCCGTCTACCATAATATGGATCATACACTCCAGGTGGTGGAAGCTTGCGAGGAGATTGCAGAGGCCTCAAAGCTCAGCAAGTCCGACTATGAGGCGGTCATGGTTGCTGCATGGTTCCACGATGTGGGGTACATTGACACTGTGGATGGCCACGAGGAAAAGGGCGCAGAGCGTGCGGCCACATTCCTGCAAACACACGGCGTCTCCCAGGAAAAGACTGAGCAAATCCTTGGCTGCATCCGTGCCACCAGAATTCCCCAGGAGCCGCGGAACGTGATCGAGCAGATTGTGTGTGATGCCGACCTGGTCCACCTCGGCAAGAAGCGCTTTTTCGAACGGGGGGAGCTGATGCGGCTGGAGTGGGAGCTCCGGAGCGGCAAGACGATCCCCGAGGTCGAGTGGCTTAACATCAACATCGACTTTGTGTCAAAGAACAGTTTCCACACAAAATACGCGCAAGCAGAGTTTGCCGCGCGAAGGACAAAGAACCTCATCGAGTTGCAGGATCGGCTCCGTGGTGCTACGGGCCGGAGTCAGGATAACGAAGAAAAGGTCCGGTTGAAGAAGGAGAGGCTAGCCACCAAGATCGAAAAGGAGAAGAGGCCGGAACGGGGCATTGAAACGATGTTCCGGGTCGTGCCGAAAAATCACCTGGACCTGAGTGCTCTCGCCGATCAAAAGGCCAACATCATGATCACCACGAACGCCCTCGTTATCTCGGTCGTGGGGGGTCTGCTACTGAATAAGCTCGACACCAACCTGCATCTGGTCATCCCGACGATCATTCTGATGTCCGTTTGCCTCACGGCCATGATCTTCGCGATCCTTGCGACACGGCCGAACGTGACGACGGGGACATTCACGCGGGAAGACATCGAGCAGAAACGGGCGAACCTCCTCTTCTTCGGGAACTTCCATAACTCCACGCTGGAGGACTTCACCTGGGGTATGAAAGAGATGATGAACGACAGCGATTATCTGTACGGAAGTATGATCAAAGATCTGTATTACCTCGGGAAGGTTCTTGGCAGGAAGTATCGCTATCTCAGAATTTGCTATAACATTTTCATGTATGGTCTCGTTGTCTCGGTGCTGGCGTTCGTCATTGCTCTGCTCAAGGCACCGCCGCCCGTGCAATAACACGGCCTCGTGTTTCTACTTCAATCTTGGGGGAGATGATATGTTCCGCTGTCGGGGACCTCTCTGAACGTTGTTCGTTCTTCAATAGTGAACCCAACGATACGCGATCATGACCTCGCGGCGGCATTGTTGATTGTTTACGGCGTTTGCCAGATATTATATGATACATCGTGTGAGTTCTTTCCTCTATTCTTGATCGGAGTTGATGTAGGATGATGGTGCGTACCCCCGGCTGGATACTCGTTGTTTTTGTCGCTGCTTCAGTTGTTTGCCCCGGACAGGGAGACTCCCAGACAGTTGAACGTTCTGCGGTGCAGGCATTGCGCGATTCGATCAAAAGGTATGACGAGGAAATCACTCTCCTCCAGCATTTCCTCGAAGCCTCCACGGTTGATCGTCGGGCCCTTCAGCACACCGGTGTGAAGTCATGGATCATCAGCAGTCCGATGTTGCGGGATTCCCTGTTCTTCGCATTGATGGAGGCCGACTCCTCGATCCAATCGGAAGCAGGGGCCGAAGCCCAGGTGCTCGCAGCGGCATCGGATGACATTATCGAGATTCGGTTTGGGACGGCCGTGTTCAAGGGCATGACCCTCAAGAGAGCGCTGCAGAACTCCTCCGACCGGGACTTGTACCAGAAAGTGGTGAGGAGCTACCGCTACTCGAAGGACATCGAACTACGCGATCCCGATTTTATCCTCCCCACGGAAGACGAGTCCCAGTTGATGCCGTACGATCGGCTGCTCGATAAATTCACACCACTGACTTTAGCAAGCAATCCGCACCCCGTGAATGTGCGGGTGGATCTTTCGCTGTTCGGCGCGGCGTTCAAGGTGGGCCCTCGCTGGGGAGGAGAGGTCAAACTGGGCTATGAAGAGATAGGGTTTCCGTTCTGGACGGCCGGGAACATTGCCTTCCTTGCCACATACGAGCGCTTCAAATTCGGCTTCCAGATTCCTATGCGAGCGGGGAGGAACTCTTCCACACTCTTCCCGCCGTTTGTCATCAAAGGCCGGAAATTGAACGGGACACGTGGTATCCTCGGAGAAATCGATCTCGGTCCCTTCGGGGCATTCCTTTCGGTCTCGCGCCTGACGGAAAGCGATACCGACGGCCTCACCGATCCCAATGACTTTGCGTACATCACCGGTGTGTTGCAGATGTACTACTCCTTCGGTCTCGCATTCAATCCCAAAAATTTTGTCCGCGTCAAGGTGGGAGGAGGTATCCATCGCGTGGTGGAGGCACGGCTTGAGCAACGTCCTTCAGGGACGGGCGTTGAACAAGCGATTGTTGCCGGCGATCCACAGCGATTCGGAAGCCCCTTGATCAAGTTTGAATACGTGAACAAGGACGTGACGGAGAAGTTCAGTGCAGGCCTGCAGTACTACAATCTGACCATCTCGCTGACTGGCGCGATGGAGATTCTGCCGAACCTGCTGAGTCTTGAGATGAAATATATTTGGCCGATCACTGCGGACTATGCAAAATGGCAGAACTCGGACTTTCTCCTCATCTCACCACGACTTCATCTTACATTCTAGCTCGATGATACGATGACGACTTTGAAGCGACATGTGATTGTACGGGAGATTCAACTTGTATGCAGGGTTTGTTTCATGCTCTGGATGGTTGCGGGGTCCGCGCCGACAACTGCACAAGTGTCTCAGCCGGCTGCCCCCGCCGATTCGGTGAGTCTCTTTCGCTCGGTGCTCGAAGAGAAGCGACAGGATAAACTCCGCATGGAGCGAATGCTCGAGGCGTTGAACGTGGTGGACAGTGTGTACAAGGTGCACTATCCGACATGGGTTGTGAAGGACGACGACCTGCGCGAACGCATCAACCGGGCGTTTCGTCTCCGCTTTCCCGATGTCCAGCGAGATGCCACCGTAACGGTCATTGCTAATCCGGGATCGACCGAACTCATGGAGCTCTCCGTGGGATCAGCAGTGATGGGACGGCGTGACACACAGGTGCATCTCAGCGATTCATTGCGGTCCAAGATTCTCTCCGCTGACTACGATCTGGAAGAAGTCGATCGGACCCCCAGTAAACCGAGGACGACCCTCACCTTCGGCGTTCCACCAAAATTCGCCGGTATCACCGCGTCGGCATTTGGCGCGGGGTTGCTCTTCAGTAATGGCTGGGGACTTGAGGCAAAACTCGGCTTCGATGAAATCGGATACCACTTCTGGTCAGCCGGCGCGCTCCGCGTGATGACGATCTTCGATCGCTTTAAGTTGGGAATCATTGCGCCGATGCGCTTTGGTGCTCCAGGGACCTTCGATCAAATCGAAGCGCTGTCGATCCGTCCACGCTTGCTGAACGGACCCAAGGGGATCTCGGGGGAATTCGAGCAGCCGTTTGTGACCGAGGCGGTTGGGGCGAAGTTCAGCATCGGGGAGCTGACACACGTGACCAACCCCGCCAACATCGTCGATCGTGCGAACATCTATTATCTTCACACGATCGGACAGCTCTACTATTCGCGCAGGGACACTCCGTGGGGCAAAGAGAATGTCTTTACCCTGACGGGAGGTATTGGCTATCATCAGGTCGGGCGGGGCGAGGCGCCGGCCGGGTACAAGATTAACACAGCCAAGAAGAGCGATTACTTCAGTCCGATCCTGAAAGTCGAGTACACCCGACAGGGGTCGAACATGTACAGCATCGGCGTCCAGTACTACAGCTCGATCATCTTCGTCCACACGTGGCTCGAGCTGGTGAAGAACTTCATTTTTCTGGACGTGAAGTACTACGCGCCCATTGTGCGGGATCCCAAACCTTGGGAGCAATCCTACTTCTTCATGGTC
>JAERML010000121.1 GCA_016844425.1 Bacteroidota bacterium | reverse complement strand
AAAGAGGAACGTGCCGTAGAACAGAAGCGGAAGAACGCTGAGAGAGATCAGGGCAAGCTCCCAATCCATTGAGAACATGAAGTAGAGAATCCCGATGATGGTGAAGACATCACTGAAGACCATCACGATGCCCGAGGAGAACATGTCGTTCAGAACTTCAATATCATTTGTTACCCGCGTTATGAGTCTTCCAATCGGGTTCTTATCGAAAAATTTCAGGCCGCGGTGTTGCAGGTGTTCAAACACTTCCATCCGGAGGTCGAAGATCGTCCGCTGCCCCACCCATTGAGTCAGGTATGTGTTAAAGTATTGAATCACACCGCGGACCACCATGACGCCGAGAAAGAACAGCGTGGTCATCAACAGCCCGTACCTATCCCCCTGCGCGATGTTTTCATCCACCGCAATTTTGGTGAAGTACGGACGTACCGCCTCCATGGCCGACACAGCGATGCTGAGCAGAATTCCAAGCACCACCTGCCATTTGTAGGGGCGGAGGTACTTCAACAGCCGCCGCATCAACGTACCGTCGTATGCTTTACCGAGAATTTCTTCTTCGTTCATAGAAAAATGGGAAACAAAAATCGAGGAAACTGGATCGGAAGAGAGGCCGTTATCCTGTTTCCAGCCTCAGTCTCCGGCTTCCTCGTTAGAGATGTTCGAGTTCCTCTTCCAGCAATTGTTTCGCGTGCAATTCAGCGTAGATCCCACCATGCGTTACCAGCTCATCATGGGTTCCCCGTTCAACAATTCTTCCCTCATTCAACACAATGATCTGGTCGGCGTCTTTGACGGTGGAAATCCGATGACTGATGATGATGCTCGTCCGACCCTTCAAGACGGTGCGCAGGCGTTTCAGTATCTCTTCCTCAGTGTACGTATCCACGGCGGAGAGTGAATCATCCAGGATCAGGATTCTTGGTTTCCGCATGACTGCACGGGCAATGCTGGTGCGTTGCTTCTGACCGCCAGAGAGCGTGATTCCGCGTTCCCCGAGCATGGTTCGGAATCCTTGCGGGAAGTCGTTCACATCACGCACAAGCTGGTCTCCGCAGCTTCGTGCACGTGTTTTTCCGTTCCGTTGTCCGTTCCGTAGCCAATGTTCTCGATGATGGAGTCCGAAAAAAGGAATGTCTCTTGCGGGACATAGCCGATACTGGATCGCAGCACCTCCAGCGGGATGGCGCGGATGCCATGTCCGTCGATGAGGAGGTCCCCTCCCGTCACATCGTACAAACGTGGGATCAAATTCACCAGCGTGCTCTTGCCAGACCCGGTATAACCAACGATGGCAAGGGTTGTTCCTTGAGGTATCTTCAAATCAATGCGATCCAGCGTCGGACGTTGTGCGTTTGCATGACGAAAGCTGACATTGCGGAATTCAATCTCGCCCTCGATCGATGTGATGGACCGATCTGTCCCGTCCGTGTCCTTGATCTCCGGATCTTGATCCAGGATTTTCACGAGGCGGGCCATGGAGGCCGCCCCTTGTTGCAGGATGTTGATCACCCAGCCGAACGCAATCATCGGCCAGATCAGCATGATGAGGTAACCGAAGAACGCCGTGAGCGTTCCGATGCTTAACCGCCCATCAATCACGCGCAGACCACCGAAGTATAGGGTAATGACAAGTGAGAAGCCGACGAGAAGAAACATCAGCGGCCACATGATGGACTGGACGCGGGCAAGCACGAGGTTCTTTTTGAGGTACTCCCAGCTCATCGTGCGGAAAAGGCCGATCTCGTACTCTTCACGGACGTACGCCTTTACAACGCGAATGCCCGAAAGATTCTCCTGTGCCCGTGTGGTCAGCTCCGCGTACTGCTCCTGTCGTTCCTCGAACTTCACGTGCACAACCTTGCCGAGATAGTACACCGCATAGGAGACAAACGGCAACGGTATTAACGCGAGGAGCGTGAGTTGCCAATCCTGATACAGCATTACTCCCAGCACCATGGTGAAAGTCATGAGAGTATCCGTGGGATACATGATGCCGGGGCCAAGCGAATTGCGAACGGCGCTGATGTCGTTGGTGGCGTGCGCCATCAGGTCACCGGTGGGGGTATTCTGAAAATACGAAAGCGAGAGTTTTTGGAGGTGGGAAAGAAAGTCGTTCCGCAGGTCGTACTCTACGCGGCGGGAGACAACAATGAGTGTCTGCCGCGTGAGAAATGTAAACATCCCCGCCACAAGAGAGAATCCAACTACGAGTCCGGCATACACGAGCAGCGACGCGCTATCGATCTGCCGGGATTCGAGTCCGCTCTTCAACGCGTCGATCGCTTTCCCGATGAACAGGGGTTGCGCAACGTTGAAGAGATTGCTTATGACAACCGTGACAACACCCCAGAGGAGTGTGGTCTTGTAGCGTGCAAGGTATGGCAGCAAGCGAAGGAGCGGTTTCATCTATCCTATAACTTCAAACCCGGTGTATCGATGGAGCACCTTTGGGACGATCACTTTCCCCTCGGGAGTTTGGTAGTGTTCAAGCAATGAGGCAACGATGCGTGGCAGTGCCAGCGCCGATCCGTTCAACGTGTGGACCATCTCCGGCTTGCCGCCCCCATCAGGCCGGAACCGGATGTTCATCCGTCGCGCCTGGTACGCCTCGAAGTTGCTGATCGAAGAAACCTCGAGCCACTTTTGCTGGCCGGGAGCCCACACTTCGAGGTCATACTTTTTAGTCTGGGTAAACCCGAGGTCACCGGAACACATGAGTAGTACGTGATAATGTAAACCAAGTTTCTGCAGTAATCGTTCTGCATCCTTACGGAGACTCTCCAACTCGTCGTACGATGTTGCGGGATGGACGATTTTGACCAACTCGACTTTGTTGAACTGATGAACACGGTTCAACCCGCGGACGTCCTTGCCGTAAGACCCGGCCTCCCGGCGGAAACAAGGAGTGTACGCACTGAACTTCACCGGCAATTGCTTTTCCGACAAGATCTCATCCCGATAGAAGTTCGTGACGGGAACCTCAGCTGTTGGGACAAGGTAGAAGTCATCACGAGTGGCAACATACATCTGGTCTTCCTTATCCGGAAGCTGGCCCGTACCGGTGGCACTTGCTGCATTCACGATAAACGGCGGGAGAAGCTCTGCATAGCCGTGTTGACCAGCCTCGTCAAGAAAGAAATTGATGAGCGCCCGCTCGAGTTGCGCCCCTTTCCCGACATAGACGGGAAAGCCGGCCCCCGTGATTTTCGTCCCGCGCGCGAAGTCAATGATATTCAGCCTCTCCATCAGCTCCCAATGCGGAAGCGCCTCGAAGTCGATCACAGGAGGTTCGCCCCATGTGGCAACAACCTGGTTCTCCGCCGGTGTGCGTCCCACCGGCACAGACGCATGTTGGGGATCTGCAGCAGGATGGATCGCAAATCGTCTTCGACCTTCTTCAACTCATCATCCAGCCATTTGATCTCGTCAGCGACCGTCCGCATTTCGGCAATGACGGCCGAGGCGTCCTCTTTTTTTGCTTTCATGCGCGCCACATCTGCCGAGACAACGTTCTTCCTGCTCTTCAAGTTCTCACTCTGTTGCAGAAGCTGGCGACGGCGCTCGTCAAGTGCAAGCGCCTCATCAACCCGCGCGGCGCTTTCTCCCTTTTTCTCCACACCATCCTTGACAAGATCTGTATGTTCTCGAATGAACCGGATATCGAGCATAATCGTACTGGGTCTCTTGGTCGAGGTTATTGTTTACTTTGCCTGCCGGATGTGGACTGTCCTGGCATCGGGGCACTATCGGGCATCTTCCGGCGGGTTCGCGAGAGCTGGCTCTTCAGAATCTGGAGCCCCTGCTCCACAGTCGAGGGCTTGAACCCGAGTTCCACTTCTGCTTTCAGTGTAATGAGTCCCGACTTGAGGGGCCGTGGTGCAGACTGGCGGAGTTGAGACGTTTTGATCGGAGTAACAAGCTTGCTGTCGAAATCAAACACCTCTGCAAGTTTCAGCGCGAACTCATACCGGCTGACGATCTCTCTTCCCGCCATATGATAGACTCCCGTCCGGTCAAGTTCCAGCGCGCTGACGAGCCCATGTGCAAGATCATCCGCCAACGTGGGATTGCCGAACTGATCATCCACTACCCGGACAGGGAGCTTTTGCTCGAGGTTCTGGATGAGCCAGAGAGCGAAGTTGGATTTCACTCCGGCCGAGGCGCCGTACAGGACTATTGTCCGCGCAATGAAGTACTCCAGGCCCGACATCCGCAGCGCATTCTCACTCGCGAGCTTCCCCTTTCCGTAATAACTCAGAGGCTCCGGACGGGCGCTTTCATCGTACGGCCCTGACTTTCCATCGAAAATGTAGTCCGTGGAAATGTGGAGAATCCGCGCGTTGTTCTTTCTGGCTGCCTCGATCAGGTGTTCGACTCCTTCAACATTGATTTTCCAGGCTCGCTCTCGTTCTTTCTCGCAGGCATCGACATTTGTCATCGCAGCACAGTTTATGATCACCTCGGGCTCGCAGGCGAAGACAATACGTTTCACCTCTTTTTTGGAAGTGATGTCCATCTGCACATAGCTCGCGCTGGCCAGCGGTTTGACCGGCTTCTCAGCATGAGACGCAAGCGTGATCACATACGCCGAACCGCGCACAAGAAGCTCCGCGACCTTTTGCCCGAGGAGTCCGTTGCTTCCGGTAATCAGAATTCTCTGGATGTTCACCGGAGCGCCTCCTCCAGCGCTGTGGAAGCCGCTGTCTTCTCATCCCGATACTTGACGATGATCGGACTCGCGGCCGAAAGCTGCCGGCTCCGTGCCCACTCTCCCTGCAATGGCCGGCTCCCCGGGATCACCACGGCGTTCTCAGGAATCACCAGAGGCTGGTCTCCCTCCTTCCGGTAAACCGCCTGACGTACTGTATCAAACACGGGCGTTCCGCCAGTGAGAACCACTCCAGCTCCAATCACCGCGCCTCGTTTCACGATCGTTCCCTCATAGACTCCACAGTTGCCGCCAATCATCACGTCGTCTTCGATAATGACGGGCAAAGCACCAATTGGTTCAAGGACACCGCCAATCTGCGCTGCGGCACTGATATGGACACGCTTGCCTACTTGCGCGCATGAGCCAATGAGCGCGTGCGAATCCACCATCGTGGCCTCGTCCACGTACGCACCGACGTTGATATACATCGGTGGCATACATACAACACCTTTCGCAACGAAAGCGCCGTCGCGCACGGACGAACCACCCGGTACCAGGCGGATACCATCGGCCAGGGTAAGCTTTTTGAGAGGGTACGTACTCTTGTCGAAAAACTTGAACCGGCTGTCGATGGAGGCATCTTCCAACTCACCCAGCCGGAAGCCAAGAAGGATTCCCTTCTTCACCCAGCGGTTTACCCTCCATTCCCCATGGACACAGTCCGCGGCCCGCACGTCGCCATGATTGAGAAAGAACTTGAACTCGTGAAAAACCTGGAGTGCGCGTTCCCGGTCAATGGTGTCACCACCTTGCTCATACAGTCGTTCGATATCATCCTGGAGTGACATTAGGAAATGAGTTTCAGGTCTTTTAACACCTTCTCCAATTTCGGTCGCACGGCGTCGCTTAGTTGCAGCAGAGGCAACCGATAGTTCTCTTCGATGAGGCCCATCATCGCCATGGCGGCTTTCACGGGAATGGGGTTCGATTCCACAAAGTTGACGTTCATGAGCGGAAGAAGTACGTAGTGCAGTTCCCTCGCCTTTTCCCATTTTCCCTTCAACGCAAAACGAACCATGTCGGAAAACTGCCGCGGTATCTCGTTCGAGATGACGGAAATGATGCCGTCGGCTCCGAGGGCCACCAGCGGAAGGGTCAGGTTATCATCCCCGGACCAAACGCCAAAGCCCGCCGGGCGATTCCGGAGGATCTCCATGATCTGCCCGATGTTCGCCGATGCTTCTTTGATCCCGACAATGAACGGGTTCTCATCTGCCATCCTCAGCGCCGTAGACGCCTCAATATTCGACGCTGTCCGGCCGGGAACGTTGTAGACCACGATCGGTAGCTCCACCACATCCGCAATAGCATCAAAGTGCTGGATGATTCCTTCCTGGGTCGGCTTATTATAAAAAGGTACCACCGAGAGAAGCGCATCGGCACCGGCACTCTTTGCCTGCTTCGCCAGGGCAACTGCTTTCATGGTTGCGTTGCTGCTCGCGCCGGCAATAACAGGGACACGGCCGTTTGCTTGATCCACCACTATTTCGATTACCTGCGCCTGTTCCGCGTCGGACAGTGTCGCCCCCTCCCCCGTGCTCCCCACGGGAACGAGCGCTTCGACTTTTCCCTTGATCTGCAGGTCAACAAGATCGCGCAGTGTCGGTTCATCAACGGCGCCGTCTTTCTTGAAGGGCGTCACGAGCGCAGTTGCTGTTCCCCTGAAGAGGAGTTTTCGTTTCATCTCTGTCCCTTTAGACTTGTCATCCGAACTGATCCGTCCGGACCAGACACGACACCACAAACTTGTCACAACCCAATCTACGAAAGAATCACATCCCGCATCGTATAGAAACCCTTCTTTCCTTTCAGCCATTCTGCGGCAACGATGGCACCGAGGGCAAACCCACGCCGATTTTTGGCGGTGTGGACTAACTCAATCGTGTCGGCTTCGGAATCAAAAAGCACGGTGTGTTTGCCGTTGATGGTGCCCACACGGGTAGAGGTGACATGCAATTCATGCGACTTGATCTCGCGGTGAGGATTTTCTGAGAGTATCTCCGTCTTCCGCCGCATCGTTTGCATAATGAGAGATGCAAGGGAAAGAGCGGTACCGCTCGGGCTGTCCACCTTTCCCCGATGGTGCACTTCATTGATCGACACATCATACCCGGAATGCTTCTCAAAAAGATGGGCCGCATCCATTACGAGTTGCGAGAAGAGATTGACCCCCAGCGAGAAATTCGTCGCATACAGAAAGCCGATCTTACGTTCCTTCACCAGCTTCTTCACCTCGTCCATCCGGTCATACCATCCGGTTGCCCCAACCACGATGCTCTTGCCGCAAGAAGCGATTGCCTCGACATTCTTTACCACAGCCGTCGGCGTTGAGAAATCGATACAGATGTCAACACCTTTCAATGATGCGGGGGTCAGACCTATTCCATCGATGTTATTGTCCGACGTGAATATGCTGGCGATCCTAATCCCTTTTTCCTTCGCAAGGAGTTCGACCTCCCTGCCCATCTTCCCGTAACCGATAAGCGCAAGATTCATATTGACTCCTTGGGCCGCAATGTGCTGGGGCATTCCTACGCGGGGTCAGAAACATCCCTCAGCGTTTGCAGAGATTGGATACCGGGCATATAAACCGTTGAAGCGGCAATGCCATTGGCATACGCCGCGGCACCCACGACATCGGACGTCCGGACATTGTGAAGCAAGAAGGCCGCCCCAAAGATATCTCCGCAGCCCGTCGTATCAACTACGTGCTCAACGGGAATACCCGGAATGTCCTTTCGGACCACATGCTTTTTATCACTGGTGTAGACCGTCGCACCACTCACACCGCGAGTTACCACTACGCCTTTTACGCTCAACGTCAGCAAATGTCCGACCGTCTGTTTTTCTGTCGAAGGTTCGATCGTAAGGCCGGCGATTTCCTCTTCGTTCATTTGTACCGTATCCGTCATAAATGCCCACCGCCGCCAATCGACAACCGGTCGGCGGAACCGCTCGAAGTTTTCCTGTATACCGAGTGTGAGACTGTGATAATCGAAATGAATCGGGATTTTGTGTCCCCGCACTGCCATCCGGATGTGGTCCATTGTTTCGATGGTGATATCGAACCCGGAAATCATGTTCACAAGAATCCCGTCAACCGAAAGATGGCGTCGGATCTTTTCATATGGAATCGGCCTGGCGATATCCTTTGAGCATTCGATGCGGGTCGTCTGATCCCTATAAAAAAGATGCACCCTGTTTGTCGGCTCATCGGTTTTGAAGATGCCGGATGTCTCCACGTTGGGATATTGCGCAAGATGTTCCAGCAAGACTGCGTAGTCGCCCCGGTGTACACCGAAAACGGGGTTGACTGAGTCGTTCTTCCCGAGAAGGGATGCGAGGGTGGCCACCGCGTATGTGATGCCGCCGTAGCTCTGGACTTCAGGGCCTTCGACGGGGTGAATGACGTCAAAACAAAGATGGCCAACAATGAGGAATTTCATGGTGAGGATCGATAGTGAATGTAACTCACGGAGGCACAGGCGGCGCTCAGACGCGCGCCGTGTAGGGATAGTCTCCCGCCTCGCAGCGACGCCAGACCCCCTGGCATGAGAATTTGTTTTCGTACAACGCCCTGCCAATCACGACGGAATCGACGCCGAGCTTTTCCAGCTCTTGCACCTTTAGGAGATCCTCAAGACCAGAGATGCCACCGGCGGAGGTCACCCGCATCCCCGTCTTCGTCGCAAGCTCCCGCAGGATGTTGAGGTTCACACCGCGCAGGGTCCCATCGAGACGGATATCAGTGTAGACAATGCGACGGAATCCAAGAGCCTTTGCATTCAACGCCACAGTAAGAGCGGTGAGCCCGGAAGATTCCGCCCATCCATGCGTTGCAACAATGCCATCGCGTGCATCGATTCCGAGGACGACCTTGCTGGGACCGTATGTGTCTATCACACGCTTCGCTTCATCGGGATTCTCAATCACCATGGTTCCAACAAGAACACGGTACATACCGAGC
>JAERML010000120.1 GCA_016844425.1 Bacteroidota bacterium | reverse complement strand
TACTATCCGGATGGAGAGATTCGGAACGACGATGGACACGCAACGGCTATTGGAACTGATGGGACATTCTGTTGACATCACCAAATCGTCCCGCGCGATGGGAAGTGCAATGGCAATCCTCATCGATCCACTTACAGGTCTGCGCCTTGGATCTTCAGATCCCCGCCAGGATGATGGAGCCGTAAGAGGATACTGAACCAACTCACACTATCAAACATCGAAAGAAGGAGAACTATGAAAGAACAGTACCGACAACAAATCATCGACCTGCTCACAATCGGCTACTGGATGGAGATCGAGACAGTGACGAACTACATTGCCAACTCCGTCGACCTTGATGGAGTGAGAGCCGAGGAGATCAAAAAGTCCCTGACGGCAGATATCACCGAAGAATTGCTGCACGCTCAGAATATCGCCAAGCGCATCAAAGAGGTTGGCGGCAGGGTTCCGGGCTCGTTGGGATTCAAAGCAACACAGAAATCTCTCCAACCGCCAGCGGACTCAACCGACGTGGTGTCCGTTATCAGGGGAGTCATCGAAGCAGAGGACGGCGCGATTGCTCACTACGGAAAACTGATCGAGCTTGCAGGCGAAGCACATGACTACGTCACACAGGACCTGTGCATCACGCAGCTTGCGGATGAGGAATCGCACCGCGTTATGTTCGGAGGCTTCCTGAAGGAGTACGCCAAGAGCTGACGACAGTATCGACAGATGTACAGGCAATTACCACTAATCAACAATCAGAATAATGGCTGACGCGATCAAAGAGAGAAACCCGAAGCTCGCAGCATGGGTCGATGAGATGAAAGCCCTTTGCAAACCGGGACGAGTGCACTGGTGTGATGGTACGGAGGAAGAATACGACAGGATGTGCGAGCTGCTGGTGCAGTCGGGGACATTCAAGAGGTTGAACCCCGAAAAGCGACCGAACAGCTTCCTCGCGCTGTCCGACCCGACCGATGTTGCTCGCGTCGAGGATAGGACGTTTATCTGCAGCATGCGGAAGCAGGACGCGGGGCCCACGAATAACTGGGTGAACCCAAAGGAGATGAAGGCGACGCTTGGAAAGCTCTTCGATGGCTGCATGCGCGGGAGAACGATGTACGTCGTGCCGTTCAGCATGGGGCCGCTTGGCTCTTCCATCTCTCACATCGGAGTGGAGATCACAGACTCTCCCTACGTTGTCGTCTGCATGAAGATCATGACACGCATGGGAGCGAAGGTGCTGGATGTTCTTGGAAACGGCGAATTCGTACCGTGTGTACACTCTATTGGCAAGCCGCTGGCAGCCGGAGAGAAGGATGTCGCATGGCCGTGCAACCATGACCACAAGTATATCGTGCACTTCCCCGAAGAGCGGGCGATCTGGTCGTTCGGCAGCGGGTATGGCGGCAACGCCCTGCTCGGCAAGAAGTGTTTCGCTCTGCGCATCGCCTCGGTAATGGCGCGCGATGAAGGATGGCTTGCGGAACACATGCTCATTCTCGGGGTCGAGTCTCCTGATGGCGAAAAGACATACCTCGCCGCGGCATTTCCAAGCGCATGTGGGAAGACGAACTTTGCGATGCTCATTCCGCCGAAGGCGTTCAAGGGATGGAAGGTGACAACCGTCGGCGACGACATCGCATGGATCAAACCCGGTGCCGATGGAAGATTGTACGCGATCAACCCCGAAGCTGGATACTTCGGTGTCGCACCCGGAACGTCCGAGAAATCCAACCCGAACGCAATGGCAAGCATCCGAAAGAACACCATCTTTACCAACGTTGCGATGACGCCGGACGGTGACGTGTGGTGGGAAGGAATGACAGACACACCTCCACCCAGGCTCATCGATTGGCGGGGAGGAGAATGGACTCTGCAGAGCGGAGGACCTGCCGCCCACCCAAATGCACGATTCACTTCACCGGCAAATCAGAATCCCGTTATTGATCCAAACTGGGAAGATCCCAATGGCGTTCCCATCAGCGCGTTCATTTTTGGCGGACGGAGAAGCTCGGTGATTCCTCTGGTGTATCAGGCGGTCAACTGGAACTTCGGCGTCTACATGGCCGCAACAATGGGCTCTGAAACGACAGCCGCAGCAGGCGGACAAGTAGGAACCGTCCGACGCGATCCCATGGCTATGCTTCCCTTCGTTGGGTACCACATGGCGGACTACTTCAATCACTGGCTTCAGTTCGGAAGGAACATTCACAACCCACCACGCATCTTTGGCGTGAATTGGTTCCGCAAGGACGAGAAGGGAAAATTCATCTGGCCGGGGTTTGGCGAGAACATGAGGGTCTTGAGTTGGATCGTCAACCGCGTGCACGGTCGTGGATACTCGATCGAGAGTCCGCTTGGGTGGATGCCGCGCTACGAGGACATGAACTGGGAAGGGCTCGAATCCATGACGCCCGAGACGTTCAACAAACTCATGTCGGTGAGTAGCGAGGAATGGAAAACCGAAATCCTCTCGCACGAGGAGATGTTCTCAAAACTCTATGACAAGCTCCCCCGCGAGTTTATCTTCATGCGGGAATTGATACATTCTGCTCTCTGGCGATCCCCGGAGAGGTGGAAACTTGCGCAGGAATGATTACGACACTCTGGAGAACAGAGCGTAACTCAAGCAGACGATGCGTTTCGCCTGAGTGGTTGTGAGCGGTCGAGACACGTAAACAGCCGTTCCCGTTTTTGCCTCCGAAGCCTGCCTGATATTACCTCTTAGACGTAAAATTTGCCCCACCTTCCTGTACAACTACCCCCCGAAACCATAGAACCGGTATACGTACATGGTATACTTGTTGACTATCAGTGACATTCGGGGATCGACATCATTTTCGGAAGGAACGGGTATGAGGTCTTACTTTTTTGTTTCCTTGGGATATTGCGTAATCAACTCGATACTGGCAGGGATCATTCTCTTCAAATCCCGGAGCAACCTGCTTAGCAAGTTCTATGCATTTAGTGTTGGAATTCTTGTCTTGCTGGGTATCTTATGGTTCTTTCTGACGAACCCAGTGGCAATGCTTCACATGACAGTATTGGAGCAGGCAAGTGCATTCATTTATGCACTCTTCCCCTTCTTCTTTCTTCACTTCATGCTCATTTTTCTTCGCCGGTATGATGTTGTCAGCTCCCCAAAAGTCATCCTTGCCACATATTTCGTCGGGATGTTCTGTTACACACTGGTGTTGTTGGGTCAGATCCCGCTTCCCTTCTCGCAGAGCCTCGGGGTCAACGCGACAGGATATGTGTATTTTGTTACCTGGATGTCGATGCTATTCGCCATCGGAGTGGCGTTGCTCTACTCCCTGATTGGAGGCTTTGCTGAGCGTGGTATGGGGTCGAACCTCCTCTTCATCGCAGTTGCCCTGCTGATGTTGATGCTGCCGACACCGTTCACTGTCTCCATCTTTTCGGCGATCTCGCAGAATAGCTTCGTCCCCTACTTCATATCGTCGACGCTGTCACTGACAATTATTGTGTATCTGGTATTCCGCCACCGCATGACGATGAACGCGCCGTACCAAGCGATGAAATCCGCCCTCTCAGCAATGAACGATGTGATCATCAAGACGAACACGGACTACGAGATCGATATGGTCCAGGGGGCAATAGTGCCACTCCTCGGGCACGAGATCAGCGACATTCTCGGGAAGGACCTGCGCACGTTCCTCGACGACGCACACCTGCTGGAACACTACCGCGAACAAGTGCTAGCGGAGAAAGTTAAGGAGCATTTTTTCAACACCAATGTGTTGTGCAAGGACGGGACAAAGATGCCCATGGAGTTCTCCTTCACCCCCGTCTATGGGAATGAAGAGATCGTCGGGTTTGTCGGTGTGGGACGAAACATCAGCGAGAGAAGAAGGGCAGAGCAGGCGTTGCAAGAGAGCGAGTCACGCTACCGCTTGCTTTTTGAGAGCAACCCAAGTCCAATGCTTGTATACGATCTTGAAAGTCTGCGCTTCTTTCTCGTCAATGCTGCAGCCGTTCAGCACTATGGATACTCGATGGGCGAGTTTCTCAAGTTGACAGTTTCGGATATCGTAGTGGCGGGTGCCAGTGATTCTGGCGAACAACAACACCGGAGGAAAGATGGGTCGCTTGTCGAAGTTGAGATGAATGCCCACGCATTTGTTTTTGGTCATCGGTCGGCGAGACTGATCATGATTACGGATATCACCCAGCGAAAGCGTGCGGAAGAAGCGATCAGGAAATCAGAGGAAAAGTACCGACGGTATTTTGAGGAGGACCTGACAGGCTACATGTGTGCCACACCGGATGGCAACATCAAGACATGTAACCCGGCGTTCGCTCGTATTTTTGGACTTCCATCAACGGACGAAGCGCTACGAACAAATCTCCGTTTGCTTTACCCCAGTGCAAAATCGTTCGAAGCGCAACTCCGACAATTGCGGAAACAGCGGATGCTGGTGAACCGCGAAGAACAGCTCCGCAGCGTTGATGGCCAGCCGGTGAATATCATACAAAACATGATTGGTACGTTCAACGAAGCCGGTGGGCTCACAGAAATCAGGGCATACATTTTCGACAACACCGAGCGCAAGAAACTCGAAGATGAACTCCGTCATGCACAAAAGATGGAAAACCTCGGTTCGCTGGCAGGGGGCATCGCTCATGATTTTAACAACATCCTCGCGATCATCTCTGTGCATGCCTCAATATTGAAGAAACGTTTGCCCAAGAATGAAAAGCTGGCAGAGAACGTGGAAGCACTCTCCGAGGCCGGGACACGGGCCGCGGCCCTCGTCAGGCAACTGCTTACATTTGCCCGCCGTACCGAGGTTGTATTCGAGCCTGTGAACGTCAACGCTGTGATCAGAGAGCTTCTTAAGATGCTGGCACCCACGCTTCCAAAGACCATCGACATTCAGGTTCGTCCGGATACGGAGATTCCTACGATCCCCGCTGACTCGAATCAGTTGCATCAGCTGCTTCTTAATCTATGTGTCAATGCGCGCGATGCCATGCCGTCGGGTGGTACCCTTACGATCAGGACTGAGTCTGTGAGTGGAATGGACGTACGGGAAAAATTCCCTGACGCCCAGGAGCTGCAATACGTTTCTATCAGCATGACGGACACCGGTACTGGCATGGACGAGGCGACACGAAACAGAATCTTCGAGCCTTTCTTCACAACCAAAGGCGTGGGCAAGGGTACAGGTCTCGGCCTGGCGGTTGTGTACGGGATTGTGAGTGGAGACTGAACCGGGACATGGTACAACATTCAAGTTGTATTTTGGAGCCCCGCCGCGTCACATCGAGGCCGAGCGAAAGCCGGATGAACCGGAAGAGATCCGAGGTGGAACGGAAACCATTCTCCTTGTGGAGGACGAGGAACGGCTGCTTATCCCGATCAAAAGCCTGCTGGAAGAACAAGGTTACCAGGTTGTTGTCGCTCGTGATGGTGTCCAGGCGGTTGAAGTGTACATTCGGAACATGGATAAGATCGATCTCGTGTTGTCGGACATTGGATTGCCCAAGCAGGATGGATGGGCGGCCTTTCTTCAGATGCGGGAGAATAACCCCGGAGTAAAGGCGGTTCTTGCAAGCGGGAATTTTGATCTCAGCAAGAAAACGGAGATGATTGAGCGGGGCGTAAGGAGATGATTGAGCGGGGCGTAAGTCGGTTTATCCAGAAACCTTATATCCCCGACCAGATTCTTCGCACAGTACGAGCTGCCTTGGATGCACTTCCAGACGAGTCCGTTCACCGTGGTATCAGCCCAACACGGAGAGAGTAGGGTTTCTTCGGAACGCGAACCAACGTTCGTGCGTTTACATACTGCCGGCACCACAAAAGCCTCTTGGTTTCACCGGAGGCTTTTTGTATTTTTCACTAATGTGTAACGAACCACTTGAAAGGGGTTGTGCAGAATGAAATACATGGCGGTACTCGTTCTTGGATGTGCGATGATGGTCGCACAAAGCGTGCAAGCACAGACGCCCACATCCAACAACAAATCGGAAAGCAGGAAGTCTATGACAGCGGCAAGTCTTGAGAAAGCAACATTTGGCGCCGGATGTTTCTGGTGCACGGAGGCAGTGTTTCAGCGGCTTGAAGGTGTAACCTCGGTTGTGTCTGGGTACTCCGGCGGAAAGATCCCCAACCCATCGTATGAGCAAGTGAGCACAGGAACGACCGGTTACGCAGAGGTTACTCAGATTTCGTATGACCCATCAAAGATTTCATTCGATGATCTCCTGCAGGTGTTCTGGAAGACTCACGATCCGACCACGTTGAACCGGCAGGGGAATGACGCAGGCACGCAGTACCGTTCCGTGATCTTCTATCATGATGAAAAGCAGAAGCAGTTGGCAGAGAAGTACAAGAAGGAGCTCGATGCTTCAGGCGCGTGGAAAAGTCCGATCGTTACCGAAATCAGTCCGTTCACAGCATTCTACAAGGCAGAAGACTATCATCAGAACTATTACAACGAGAATAAGTACAAACCGTACTGTATGTTCGTCATCGGCCCGAAGCTGGACAAGTTTGAGAAGGTGTTCAAGAGCAAGATGAAGAAGTAGAAGTGGTGAAGTAACACTCTGTGACCTTTGTGTTCTCCGTGTCTGTGTTGAATCTTCACATCCATGTCAAAACCATCCTACAAAACCTGGGGAACAGACATTGACCCAGAGGCCCATGCTCAGATGGATGCGGCGATTTCCTTGCCCGTTTCCGTTGCTGGAGCACTGATGCCTGATGCGCATGTAGGTTACGGGCTTCCCATTGGCGGAGTGCTTGCGACAGAGAACGCCGTTATCCCGTACGGCGTCGGCGTTGATATCGCTTGCCGGATGATGATGACGATCTTCGATGTCCCCCCAGGAGTGGTCAAGACAGAGCATGATCTGTACAAGTCCGCTATCGAGAAGAATAGCCGCTTTGGCGTAGGTGTGGAGTGGAAGGACCGAAAATCCCACGACGTCATGGATGAAGATTGGAGCGTCTCGCCAGTCACCGCTGAACTGAAAGATAAAGCACATCGGCAGCTTGGCACTTCTGGATCGGGGAATCACTTTGTGGAGTTTGGCGAAGTGACATTTGATGAAGACGCCCTTGGTCTCAAGGCAGGCTCGTACCTCGCCCTTCTCTCCCATAGCGGCAGCAGAGGAACCGGCGCCGCGGTGGCAGATTACTACACCAAGGTTGCGAAGAAGCTGCACCCTGAGCTTGTCGGTCATACTCGAAATCTCGCATGGCTGGATGTGGACGAAGAAGGCGCAGAATACTGGGCTGCAATGGAGTTGATGGGGAAATACGCCTCAGCCAACCATCATGTCATCCACGAATCAATCATCGAGTTTCTTCACCATCCTGTTCTCAAACAGATCGAGAACCACCACAATTTTGCTTGGCGCGAAGAACATCAAGGACGTGACCTCATCGTCCATCGCAAAGGCGCGACCCCCGCGGGCAAGGGAGTGCTCGGAATCATTCCCGGTTCGATGGGAACGCCGGGCTTCATTGTCGAAGGACTTGGCAATCCGGTTTCTCTCAACTCCACCTCGCACGGTGCAGGCCGCAGGATGTCGCGCAAAGCTGCAATGAAGAGCTTCACATGGAAAGAGACGAAGGAATTCCTCCAGCAACAGGGAGTTGAATTGCTTTCAGCAGGATTGGATGAAGCCCCCTGGGCATACAAGAACATCAACGATGTCATGAATGCGCAGCTTGATCTTGCGCGGCCTCTCGCGAGGTTCATGCCGAGGCTCGTGAAAATGGCGCCCGCAGGTGAGAGGCCGGAGGATTAAAGTTTTTCCATACGATTCACTTCTTGCATACGCATGCAGGAATTGCTACATTTTCACTGCAACTCTTCCACATCCATTCAATTGCCAATCAGCATCATAGATCGATTTCCGCCCCGGCGAACGATGGACGTACTCGTTATTGGTAGTACCAAGCTCATTCTCAAGCAAGGGGATATTACGCTCGAAGAAGTAGATGCGATCGTCAACGCAGCCAATTCAAGCCTGATGGGCGGCGGAGGAGTCGATGGAGCGATTCACCGCGCAGGCGGACCGAGGATTCTCGAAGAGTGCAGGAAGATTCGGCAAAAGCAAGCTGAGTTACCGACGGGCGAGGCTGTGATCACGACCGGCGGCAAGCTGAAAGCAAAGCATGTTATTCATACCGTTGGCCCGGTCTGGCAGGGAGGTTTACAGAATGAGAATCATCTGCTTGCGAGCGCATACCGCAATAGCCTGATCTTGGCAGCGCAACACCAATTACAATCAATCGCTTTTCCTTCCATCAGTACAGGCGTCTACGGCTTCCCAATTGAGCGTGCGTCGAAGATAGCATTCAACACGGTTTCTGGTTTTGTAACCGACCAAAACCAAATCCGAGAAGTGCGCTTCATAGTTTTCAGCAAGAACGACTACAACATCTATCTACCTCTTTTCTATTCCAACAGAAAATAGAAATACATTGTCCAAACCTCACCGGGAGTCCTTATGATTCTTTCTTCTCAAATCAAAACTCTGACCATCTCAGTTCTCACAATGTCAGTGATCGGGATGCAAACGCACTCCATTGCTCAGACTTCTCCCGTCGAAGGCATCCGCAAGAACACCCCAACCGTCCACGCCTTTATCAATGCTCGTATTGTGCAATCGCCGGGAAAAGTATTTGAGAAGGGGGCATTGATTATCCGCGACGGTGTTGTTCAAGCCGTGGGATCAAATGCCGCCATTCCATCCGATGCTCGAGTGTGGGATATGAAGGGGATGACAATCTATCCCGGACTCATCGACTCATACTCCGACTACGGCATGCCGAAACTGCCACAACCCACGCCGGGAAGGCGTCAGGCTCAGCCTGAAGAGCAGCCAACCGAGCAACGTGGTGCACCGTACTGGAACAAAGGCGTCCTCGCCAATCAGAGAGCCGCCGAGTTGTTCGCGCCGGATTCAAAAGCAGCTGAGAAACTGCGTAGCCAGGGAGTTACATCGGCTCTTATCGTTCCAACAAAAGGTCTTTTCAAAGGCACAAGCGCGTTGGTAAACTTGGGAGATGGGAAGCCGAACGATCTCATTGTTCGCTCCTCTGTGGCGCATCATGTTCTTCTCGGGGTTCCGCAAGGCGGAGACGATTATCCCGGCTCACTTATGGGCGCAATTGCCCTTATCCGACAGGTGTTGTATGATGCCGACTGGTACCAAAAAGCGCAGGATGTGTATGCAAAGAATCCGTCTCTCACCCGTCCCGAAGCAAACGACGTGCTCGCTGCATTGAAGGATGTCGTCAATCGAAAACTCCCGGTCGTAATTGAAACGGGCGATGAGCTTGACGCGTTGCGAGCGCAGAAGATCGCCCAAGAGTTTTCACTCAATCTCATTGTCAGAGGAAGCGGCAATGAATACAAACGCCTCGATGCGGTAAAGGCAACGCAGCGCGCGCTCATTCTTCCGATCAACTTCCCTGAAGTACCAACTGTTCAGACTCCTGAAGATGCGTTGCAAGTGTCGCTGGACGAACTCCGATACTGGGATGAAGCTCCGGAGAATCCGAAACGACTTCAGGATGCAGGTGTGCCAATCGCATTCACCTCATCCACACTGAAAGAACCTGGAACATTTCTCGCCCAGGTGCGGAAGGCTGTTGAACGCGGGCTCTCAGTAGACGCAGCATTAGCCGCGCTGACGACGACACCGTCGCGACTCTTCGGCGTTGAGAAACAGCTCGGAACACTTGAGCCTGGAAAGCTTGCCAACTTCATCATCACCGACGGCGACCTGTTCGCGGAACGTGAATCGTGGATCGACGGGAAGCGATATGAAGTGAAACCGATTCCTGAGAACGACAGCCGTGGGAAGTGGGATGTGAAGTTTGCCGGCGAGTCATCGACCGACACGGTGACCCTTATTGTCAAGGGAGAAGTCGAATCACTTCAAGGAACAATCACCAAGAAGAAAGAAGTGAAGCTCACAAATGTTTCCTTTGCAGCATCACGATTGTCTCTTTCATTCAGTGGTGACTCGATCGGATACAAGGGTGTCGTAAGGATGACAGCGGTCGTCGGTGCAACGACGCTGACCGGCAATGGTGAATGGTCCGATGGAACGACATTCACATGGTCTGCCACACGCCTCACGCCTTTCGTTCCAGAACCTGATACAACAAAGAAGAAGGAACTTGTCACGGCATCGTTCCCCCCAGTCTATCCTCTCGGAGAGTTCGGCAGACCCAAACTCCCGGAACAACCTGCATTCGTATTCGTCAAGGGCGCCACGATCTGGACTATGGGGCCGCAGGGAAGGATGGAGAACGCCGACATGCTCATCAGCAAAGGAAAGATCGTCAAGGTCGG
>JAERML010000119.1 GCA_016844425.1 Bacteroidota bacterium | reverse complement strand
GACTACTTTTCCCTGCTTTCCCCTACTTCCCAATGAGGTCCTTGTAAGCGGCGGCGGAAAGAAGAGCGGTAAGTTCTGAAGGATTCACGAGCTTTATTTTCACCATCCAGCCCTTGCCGTACGGATCCTTGTTCACCGTTTCCGGAGTCTTTTCCAGTTCCTTGTTGGTTTCGAGGACCGAACCAGAAACCGGGGCGTAGATATCCGAGACAGCTTTAACTGCTTCGATCGTGCCGAAGGAATCATGCGCTTTGATTGTTTTTCCCACCGCAGGCAACTCAACAAACACGACATCGCCAAGCTCGCCTTGCGCGTAGTCGGTTATGCCTATGGTGCCGGTGTCTCCGTCGATGAGTATCCATTCATGATCTTTGGTGTACTTGAGATTTTCGGGGAAGGTCATCAGTGGCATCCTTTCGCAATATATGTAGTGTCTCTCAGTCTTCCGGGTGGAATTGGAATGTCTCGAGAAAGCTTGTATCGAATTTGCCAGTCCGGAACCGCTCGTCTTTCATGACCGCACGGTGGAACGGAATCGTCGTCTTGATTCCTTCCACGGTGAATTCTTCCAGCGCCGATGACATTTTATTGATGGCCCCCTCCCGCGTGAGTGCATAGACGACCAACTTTGCAATCAGCGAATCATAGTACTGAGGCACGTGATAACCGGCGTAACTGTGCGTGTCCACCCGGACTCCAAAGCCGCCCGGCATATGAAAGCCGGTGATTTTTCCAGGTGACGGCCGGAAATTGTTGTACGGGTCTTCCGCATTAATCCGGCATTCCATGGCGTGTCCGTGTGATTTGATTCTTCTCTTTGGGAGTTTCTCCCCAGCCGCGACGCGGAGTTGAAGCTTGATCAGATCATGCCCGGTCACCTGCTCGGTCACGGGGTGCTCCACCTGAATGCGGGTGTTCATCTCCATGAAGTAGAAATTCTTGTTCTTGTCGACGAGGAATTCGACCGTGCCGGCATTCTCATAGTTCACCGCCTTGCATCCTTTGACGGCGGCTTCCCCCATTTTTTCCCTGAGCGCTTCGTCAACAAACGGCGAGGGAGATTCTTCGATCAACTTCTGGTGACGACGCTGGACGGAGCAGTCCCTTTCCCCAAGGTGAATCACGTTACCGTGTTGATCCCCGAACACTTGAATCTCGATGTGCCGCGGCTGCTCCACGTATTTTTCGATGTAGACATCTGGATTATTGAATCCCTGTTCCGCCTCATGTTGAGCCGTCTGATATGCTCCCTCCATCTCGGACTCTTCGCGGACGATCCGCATGCCGCGGCCACCACCACCGGCTACCGCCTTGATAATCACCGGAAAGCCGATAGCCTTCCCGATCTCGAGAGCTTCCCCCGCACTTTTCACCACACCCTCACTTCCAGGAACAACGGGCACGCCCGCTTTTTTCATCGTCTCTTTTGCCAACGCCTTGTCTCCCATTGCGGAAATCATCTCGGCAGAAGGACCAATGAACTTGATCCCCGACGTTGTGCAAATCTCAGCGAAGCTCGCGTTTTCAGCAAGGAATCCATACCCTGGATGGATGGCATCGGCATTGGTAATCTCGGCTGCCGCAATAATCCGGGGGATCTTCAGGTAACTCTCCTTCCCTGGAGGCGGACCTATGCACACCGCCTCGTCGGCGAAACGGACATGAAGGGAATCCCGATCCGCTTCAGAGTAGACAGCGACAGTCTTAATGGAGAATTGCTTGCAGACGCGAATAATGCGGAGGGCAATTTCACCGCGGTTGGCGATGAGGACTTTACTAAACACTCGAGTGCTCCGGAGATTTTGGGACCAGGGTCAGGCTTTGTCGACCAGGAAAAGGGTCTGGCCGTACTCCACAGGTTGGCCGCTCTCGACCATAACCTTGACGATCTTTCCCGATACATCAGCCTCGATCTCATTCATTAGTTTCATCGCCTCGACAATGCAGAGAACGGTTCCTGGCTGAATGAGAGTGCCGATTTCGACAAATGGAGCAGCATCTGGGGCTGGAGACTTGTAGAATGTTCCAACTATTGGTGATTTGATTTCGTGATACTTTATGGACTCTGGCACAGCCGCGGCTGGAGTTGGCGGCGCGGGTGCAGCCTGGGGAGCGGGGATCATCACTGCCGACATTGCCCCATTTTGAGAACCGCCCGTCGGATTCCGTGCGTGCTTCGCTACTCTGATCCTCTTCCCTTCTTCTTCAATCTCAACCTCATCAACGTCACTCTCTGAGAGAAGCTTTACAAGCTTCTTAACATAACTAAGATCCATTTGGACTCCAGGGTTGGTCACTGATGTTGGTAGGAGCGCATCCTTACCAATTTCCGAGGGCAGCAGCGCATCCGGTACAGTTAGTTCTTGACCCTTTCGATGTAATCCCCCGTGCGTGTATCGATCTTCAGTAGATCTCCTTCGTTGATGAACAACGGTACGTTAACAGTGGCCCCCGTTTCCACTTGCGCCGGCTTTGTTCCCGCATTAGCGCTGTCTCCTCGAACACCAGGGACTGTTTCGACGACTTTCAACTCCACCGTAATCGGCAATTCAATTCCCGTGATGTCATTCCCATTGAAAAGAATGTCCACCGACTCTCCATCTTTCAAAAAAGGAGCCCCTTCGCCTATCTGGCGTTCTTCGACCGTCAACTGGTCATACGTGTTCTTGTCCATAAACACACAGCCGGAACCATCCCGATACAGGAACTGAAACTCCTTTCGCTCTATCCTTATGATCTCGATAGATTCTCCTGCTCGAAACCGGTTTTCGATCACCTTGCCGCTCTTCAGGTTTTTCAGCTTGGTTCTGACGAATGCCCGCCAGTTGCCTGGATTGACGTGCTGGAACTCCACAACGGTCCAAAGCTCGTTATTGTACTTGATAACCAAACCCGGTCGAAAATCAGATGTTGATGGCATAAAACCTTAAAAAATGATACATTGTGATGAAAAGTCAGGGAAAAACTCTCAAGAATGGGCTGAAAATATAACCACAATGGTAGTGAAAGTCAAGGAATCCATCCACCGTCGGGGCCGAGGGGATAAGCGAACGGTTTTCCGCCTGAATTGTTTGTTGCTCGCCAGTTCACTGATTGCATGTCTGGTTCTCGTCTCTTACGCGGGGAGAAGTGAGGACGCTCCGGGGACTGGAAAGCAATCGGGGAGGATTCTCGACAAGGAGACATTTGAAAACCTATACATCGCATTGCTCGAAAGTGCTGAAGCACATCGGACGTTAGCCGACACAGCGCACATGAAGTTTGATCCATCACCGATCTTTGCGCAATTCCAGGCGGATGTATCAGATTTCCGGGCAACAGTGGAGTCTTACCGCGGGAACGTGAAACGGTGGCAGGAGTTCTACAAAAGTGTGGTAAAGAAGTTGGAAGAAAAAGAGAGGATGCAAATCGAAAAGAAGAAAACCGATAGGCCTGCCTCTACGGGGGCTCCTGCTGGGCCTTCTTGAGAGTGAAACTGAACGTGCTTCCTTTTCCCACCTCGCTTTCAGCCCAGATTCTGCCGCCGTGCGCCTTGACAATTTCCCGACAGATCCACAGCCCCAGGCCCGAGCCCTTAATTTCTCGTGCTTCGGTCGTGTCAACTCGGGAGAATTTCTGAAATAACTTATCAGATTGCTCTGCCGGAATCCCGATCCCTTCATCGCTCACAGAAATCATAATTTCGTCGGAATTGTACTCCGCTGCCCATACCTTGATGAGCCCCCCGCGGGGTGAATACTTGACCGCATTTGACAACAGATTTTGCACAACCTGCCGCAGTTTTGTCTGGTCTCCTTTAATATATGAGGCGCTTCCTTCTACCTGGCATTCAACTGTATGCCGGCGGGAGAAATTCACGAGCGCCGAAGCATCCTTTATCAGACGTTCCACATTGACTACTTTGAACTGATAGCTCAACTGCCCCGATTCCATCTTGGTGATGGAGAGCGTATCCTCTGCCAGATGGCTCAGCTTGTTTGCCTGGTCGACAATGATGGTGAGATACTCATTCATTCTACGCTGATCCACCGCATCCCCCCTTTTTAAAAGGGCTTTTGCGGCCAAAATGATGCTTGCCAGCGGCGTCCGAAAATCATGTGAGACGATCCCAAGGAAATCCGACTTCATCTTATCCAAGTCCGTCAGCTTTGCGTTGGCCTTTTTGACCTGGTCATACAGCTTCGCATTGCTAATTGCGCTGCTCAATTGGTCACACAGGATTTCCAGAACGACTGCATCGGTTTCATCGAAAGCGTGGAGTTTCGTGTCCTCAACGTTGAGCACCCCGACGATCTCCTGATCGATCAGAATTGGGATTGCCAGTTCCGACTTTGTACTATGGTATTCATATGCCATGTACCGGGCATCTTCTGTTACATCATTAACCACTGCCTTTTGGACGTTGGCAGCCACCCAGCCAATGATCCCTTCTGACATCTTTTGACGATACCCATGGGGAAGGAAATCGATGTAGTTCCCCGAATGCGCTACCAGGATCAGTTCGTTCTCAGGACGGTTCACAAGGAAGATTGTGACGTCAAAGTAATTGAAGTTTTTCCGGATTGTCTCTGCTGCAGAGTTCAGAAGCTCGTCAAGGTCAAGTGTGGAAGTAAGTTTCTCCGCGATCTCATTCACCAGCTCGATCTGGCTGATTCTCTTCTTCGCGTCCTCAAAAAGGGCCGTGTTCTTGAGCGCTACTGCAATCTGCAAAGCCAACAACTGGGCAATCCAAATCTCCTGCTCGTGGTATGCCTGAGGCTGCGCTGAACTTATGGTCAACGCCCCAATGGTCTCATCACCCGTCCGGAGTGGGACGATAAGCAAGGATTTCATTCCCAGATCGGCAAGCGTCCCTTCGATGGACTCCGTAAAGGCGGGCCCGGCAGTGACATCAATGAAGATGGGAGATTGATTCTGAATCACCCAACCCGGCATCCCCTGGTTAAGTGCAAAATGTTTGTGGTTCAGGTCAGTTGAATCGGCGATCGGCGAGAGCGTGTTGATGACGTAATGCGTGCGCGACTTGTTGAGAAGCGAGACGAAGCAGACATCATGGTCAATCAACCATTTCGTTTCATCGCGAATGGTCTGGAGGATCGCATCGCGGCTGCGCGCTGCATCGATCTGAAGGGCAATCTCGCTGAGCGTACCGACGCTGTTGTAGAACGTGTAGGCCTGGGCGAGGTTGCGACGCATTTCCTCAGCAGTGAGTTGCATCACTGCTTTCGGATTGATCGCTGGTTGACACAGCAGGCTGCGCCGTTCCGTGGATTTCTGGTTTTGGCTGAAAAGTCACTTACACCGCTGGACTCTCATTGCGCCCCCGCTTCTGCCTCACCACCTCACCGATGAGTATCCCTCTTTCCCCTTTCTTCTTCAGCACCTTCAGTGTCTTCTCGACTTCCTTGTTGTGCACGATCATCACGAGCCCGATTCCCAGATTGAATGTCCGGCGCATGTCTTCCTCCGGTACATCACCTGTTTCTCGAATCAGGCGAAAGAGCGGCGGAAGCTCCCACGCGCTCCAGTCGATCTGCAATGCGAGCCCCTTGGGAAGCACACGCATGGTGTTGCCGACAATTCCCCCACCAGTGATGTGCGACAGCCCGCGGATATCCACATTCTTGGTCACTTCCTTGACGACACCGAGATATGAGCGGTGGACGCTAAGCAAGGCATCACCGACCGATGTCCCCAATTCCGCCACATGTTGATCGACACTAAAACGACTGAACAGCACTCTCCTGGCGAGCGAGAACCCGTTT
>JAERML010000011.1 GCA_016844425.1 Bacteroidota bacterium | reverse complement strand
CATGCTTCCTGATCTCTCACAATCTCAAACCGTGAACTGACATCCCATTCCATCCAGGAGAGAGGCTTTATCGTAAGTCCTCCTTCCGTAGCCGACTGGTACTTTCGCTTGTCATCCCATCCGAACAACTGACCGATCCGGCCGGTTACTTCTCCCCTGCTGTCGCTAAAGAGAGATGCATTTGCCGCATACGTCATCGCTCGGCGATACAGGCCGTTCCCGCGCGTCTCCCTGTCGTCGTACAGACCGAAGTCCGATGCGAAACTCATGCTCGCGCTCCAGTAGTTGCTGAAGAGGAAGCTACCGTTCAGCCGCGCTTCGCGTTGCAGACTGACGCCGTCGAGATTGTGGAACTCGGTCAGGACCAGGCTGATACTGAAGTTACGTGCCACGGTGGCGGGGCGATCTTCTTTGTAGGAAAGTTGCGCCAGTCCGGTCCACCCATCCGGGCGAAAAAAGAATCCTGCGTCGTTGATATTGTACTCCCGTGACGCGATCCTCCCGCCGACGCTCCAGAGCCAATGCTCGGCGGCAATTCGCGCAAAGTTGAATCGCCCTGCCCATCCCCGGATCCGTTCAAGCGATGCATTTGATGCATGAGTGTGGGCGAAAAACCCTTCGAAGAGATAGGTGCTGTTATCAAGTTTGATGTTCCAGTCCCATCCGTTGACAATGGCAGGAAGGCGATTTTCCTTCTCCACCGAGGTCAGGATCATCCCCACATTTGAATTTGAGAGGATGTCCTGCTTGAGGCGGATAACGTTGTAGTGGGCGAAGGGCTCCACCACCTGTTTGTTCTTCGCCCCGTTGCTGTCCACCACCATTGCCTTTTCTTCTTGCGTGAACGCCTGCAGGATGCCAATGGAAAGCCCGCTGTTTGTTTTTCCGTTCACCTTCGCTGCACCGAGGATCGTGGTACTTTGGGGGAGATCGTCAATTGTACCACCTGGAGGTACGCGTACCTCCGATGACGCGATAGCCCTGCCAATCCGCCGCGAATAAAAGATCCCCGGCCCGAGAGTGCCCCCGAATGTCGTGAACCGAAGGACTTGTGTCCCTTCAATGAAGAAGGGGCGTTTCTCCGGGTAAAAGGTCTCAAACGTCGTCAGGTTCAGAACGGCGGGATCCGCTTCCACCTGGCCGAAGTCGGGATTGAACGTCGCGTCGAGTGTGAAGTTATTGGAGAGGCTATATTTCAAATCGAGCCCGGCGTCGCCGCGAAGTTCCTTCACCCTCGCGCGTGAAGTCTGCGCAGGCTCGAACCGCTGCCTCGCGACAGCAAATGGGAGAAACTCGATCTGGCGTGGTGCGGGGAGATCGCGCAGCCCGCGGAGGTGTCCGAACCGTGATGTGAAACCGCTCTCGCTCTTCGGGGTGAATGCCCATCGGGCTGATTCCTGCTTCCGGCTGATCGTGCGGATGAAGTTGATTCCCCATTCCTGCTCGAGTGAAGCGTCTGTTGCTTTCTGATACCGGAGGATCCGAAACGGAATCTTCACTTCGGCGGACCAGCCGTTGGGAAGGATGCGTGTTTCAAGCTCCCATACCGCATCCCACGATGCATCCTCCTTGTCGGCGTCGTCGTACTGGAGGATGTCCACCTTCACTCCCGCCGCGTTGAAGGTAAACTCATAATTCGTCTGGTTGTCATGGTACGAATCGATCCGGATCGAGGCGTTGTCTGACTCGATCTCGTTATCCCGCCGTGTCAGTCGGGCAACGATCTTCTCCGGCTCTGCGTCGTAGAACATGCAGCCAAAGTAGAGGGCGTCGTCATCGTACAACACCCGGATCTCGGTGCGCTCCGAGGCAGGCCTCCCTTCGTCCGGCTCCCGCTGAATGAAGTCCGACGCAGGCTCCGCCCCCTTCCAGACCTCTTCCTCGAGAAAGCCATCGATCATAGGTGGTGTCAAGATGCGGACGGCGCGCACAACACGCGGGTTATCACCGCCATGGAGCCCGGTAGGAGCAAGGAACGCGATGAGGCAAAGGATCTTCTTGAGCACGGCGGTTGAATTGAACAATGGATGGGCTGAAAATAGAAATTTCCACCGTGATTTCCAATCAGGAAGGCGTGAGATCCTTCTGCGATACGGCTTCCCGGGCGCGGAGTCTCCACACAATAGCCCGGTTGCAGGTTGAGTAATTCGCCAATTTTCCATATCTTCATTCATCCGATTTCAGACCGCTTACCGTCCGGGTCTCAATCCATGTCCTGCAATTCATCGACTCGGGATTCATTGCCACAATTCCATCGGCAGGTCATCACCGCATGAGAGAATACCAGCTCTTCATCAACAACGAATTCACTGACGCTGCAGACAAGCGGACGTTTACCGGAATCAACCCCTTCAATCGGGCGCCGATCGCCACCTTCGCTCGCGCCGGCGTGAGCGATGCATGGCGGGCAATTCAGGCCGCCCGGAAGGCGTTTGACGAGGGCCGCTGGCCCACGATGCCCCGGGAAGAACGTTCCGCGTTCATCAAGGCAATCTCTGACAAGATCAATGAGAATTCCAGACTTCTGACCGAGCTGGAGGTGTTGGACTCCGGCTCCACGCTGAAGAAGGCAAAAGAGGACATCTACCTGAGCGCGAGGAACATGAACAGCTTTGCGAAGCTTGCGCTGGCCGACCTGAACGATCCGCTGGATGGCGTCTCACGACCCGGCTTCAGCAAGAATCTCCTCCTGCGCGAGCCGCTTGGTGTTGTCGCGGCGATCATCCCCTGGAACTTCCCGCTGAAGATGGCCATATGGAAGTTGGGTCCCGCACTGGCGGCAGGCAACACAGTGGTCCTGAAACCGTCACAGGAAACCAGCGTGACCGCCATGGAGTTGGCGCGGCTCATCAAGGAGGCCGGACTTCCGCCGGGCGTCGTCAACATCATCACAGGCTTCGGAAGTGATGCGGGTGCAGAGATGACCTCAAATCCCATGGTGGATAAGGTTGCATTCACAGGCTCCACCACGGTGGGCCAGCAGATCATGCGAACTGCGGCCGGCACGCTCAAGAAACTTACACTTGAATGCGGCGGCAAATCCGCCAACATTGTCCTCGACGATGCCGACATGACCATGGCGGTGGATGGCGCGCTGTATGCGATCTTCTATCATCAGGGACAGTGCTGTGAGGCCGGGACACGGCTTTTCCTTCCCCACTCTCTCGCTGATGAGTTTGTGGGACGCATGGTGGAGAAAACAAAGAAAATGAAGATCGGCGACCCGATGCAGATTACAACAGACATCGGCCCCCTGATTTCGAAGAAGCAGCAGGAGCTTGTTCTCCGTTATGTTGAGAAAGGAAAGCAAGATGGAGCACGGCTTGCCGTCGGTGGAGCAGTCCCGTCAGTGCCGGAATGTGCCAACGGTTTTTTTGTTGAACCGACCATCTTCGACAATGTCGAAAACCGTTCGACGATCGCACAGGAGGAAATATTCGGTCCCGTTCTTTCTGTGATTCGTTACACCTCTGTCGATGATGTGGTCCGAATGGCAAATGATTCCATCTACGGCCTCGGTGGAGGTGTCTGGTCGAAAGACCCTGAGAAGGCCATGAACGTTGCACGCCGGCTCCGGACGGGTACCGTCTGGATCAACGAGTGGCACTTGCTCAACGAGCGGGCCCCGTTCGGCGGGTACAAACAGAGCGGCATCGGTCGCGAGTTTGGTCTCGACGGGTTGAAAGAGTACACCGAGAGCAAGCATGTGCATATTGACGAGGTCGGTGTGCGCGAGAAAAAGACGTGGTATGACACAGTTGTTCCCAAGTAAGCACAATTGTCCCACAAGAGAGGGACGCCATTCTTCCACTTATCATAGGGTAATACCATGAACACCAAAGCGAGACCCCTTGCACTTGTTGCCGCCCTGGCGGGGCTTCTTGTCGCAGTGCTGCTCCTCGGCGGCTGCGGCGAAAAAAAAATCGAGACGGTTGCGGTGAGCGAAATGGAAACGTATCATGACCCGGGCATTGGTTTTTCCATCAAGCATCCCAAGGGATGGATTAAGAACGCCGAGGTCGGCCGGGCGCGATTCTACAATGCCCAGGATGTGGACAAGAAATTCCTCGACCCGACCGGCGTTGGCGCCATCGGCGTGGAGATTTCGGTCAGCGTCATCAAGACGCCCGATCCGCCCTCACGGATCAAGCAGTTCAAGGATGACCTTACCACACAAGGCTACGTGCTGCAGCCTGAACAATCTGTATCCGTCGGCCCGCTGACGGGGACCAAAATGGGCTACACCGCAAATTACGGAGCCAAGAATATCATTAACGGACACCACGTTCTGATTGCCGGCGATTCCGTTGTCTATGATCTCGGCTTTGCCGGGTTTGGTGACTATTACACGGCGTACGCCGCTGTGTTCGAGGCCTCTCTCAATTCATTCGAGGCACCCAAGCCGAAAGAAAAGGGACGGGATGAAACCCTCCCATCCGAAGAGATGGCAGAATACGATGGGAAGATATTCTCCTTCCAGTATCCCGACAACTTCAATTTCCAGAATACCGCAAAGGGAAAATTCGACGAAGTGGTCGACCTGCGCGGCGTCCGGCTCGATTGCTCAATCCGCTTCGACGTCTTTGGGGCACAGAAGCTCACAGTCGAAAAGGTGGTCGAGCAGAATAAGGGGACATACAAAGCGAAGTCCACGGGCAAAGCGACCATCGGTGGCGAAAGCGCAATGTTCATCAACTATTCATCGCGGGCCGACGTGGACAGTCGGGTCTACTTTGTGGTAAAAAACGACAGGGTCGTCCGCATAACGATGAGCTGGTTCAAACCGCAGGGCGAAAGCTACATGCCTGTGTACGAAAAGGTAATCAGCTCGATCAAATTCAAATAGTTCACACAAAGGACCACCATGAACGAATCACTCGTCACCACGGCCTTCACCATTGACGGCTACCGAGTGGTAAAAAACCTCGGAGTTGTCAGGGGCATCACCGTCCGGTCCCGTTCCATTATCGGGAACATCGGTGCGGCATTTCAGATCCTTTTCGGCGGGAACATCTCACTCCTCCAGGAGCTGTGCGAAAAGGCACGGCAGGATGCCTTCGGTATCATGGTACTGCATGCACAACAGGTCGGAGCGAACGCCGTCATCGGCATGCGCTACGATGCCAACGAGATCATGTCCGGTGTCGCGGAGGTGTTAGCGTACGGGACGGCGGTGATGGTGGAGAAGGTCTGACACCAGCCGGTGGACATCAATGTTCTTTCACAAAAGGAAACCTCATGCAACGTCTATTTATCTCCGGGCTGTGTACGCTTTTGCTTCTTCTCGCTACTCCGGAATCAAGGGCGCAGCAGAACATTCCCAGTCCTCGCGACTCGGTATTTCTTAAACTTGACACGAATGTTGTTTCAGTGAATTACGGACGCCCTTCCATGCGTGGGCGAACCATCATGGGGGACCTCGTCCCTTGGAACAAGGTCTGGCGAACCGGCGCAAACCAGGCCACACATTTCAAGACCAGCTTCGATCTGATGATGGATGGCGTCCCCGTCACCCGGGGAGCGTACACATTGTGGACCATCCCCTCGCCCGACGGCTGGACGCTGATCCTCAACAAACAGACAGGGCAATGGGGAACGAAGTACGATGAGACCCAGGACTACGCGCGTTTCCCCGCGAAGGTCGAGCAACTGTCCACACCGGTAGAACAGTTCACGATCAGCCTTGAACCGACGGGGCCTGCCTCCGGTGTGATGAAGCTGATGTGGGAGAACACTCTCGTTTCCACAACGATCCAGAAGAGCAACAAGATCCGACCGCTCAGCCCGCCCGACTCCACCACGACAACCATCGGCGGAGCAACGGTTTCGGTACGATACAGCAAGCCGTTTATCCGCGGCAGAAAGATCTGGGGGGCAGTTGTGCCGGTGGATTCCATCTGGCGCACCGGCGCGAATGCGGCGACACTTCTGACCACGGACGCCGATCTGATGATCGGCACTAGCGTCATTCCGAAGGGGGCGTATACCATTTACTCCCTCCCGACGGAAAGAAGTTACCACCTGATCATCAGCAAGAAGCCGGCCGGGAACGCTGAGTACGACATCACACAGGACCTTGTTCGTGTTCCAATGACGAGGGAGGAATCATCCAAGACTATTGACCCGTTCACGATTTGGTTCGAGAAAGGGAAGAGCAATACCAGCCGGTTAATGTTGGGCTGGGCCGACAGGATATACGCAGTGGAGGTACGAAAGAAGTAGCACATGTCCACTCACGGCGGGCCACAAGCCCGCCGTTCGTTTGTTTCTCACCACGACTGATCCCCTCCTACCTTGCTTCTTCTGGCATCATCTCGTACATTATTGACAACATCAGCCAGTCACCTCTGAGAGACCTCGTTCTTTCTGCCGTTTACTTTCCACCAACATTTACCGAGAATGGATACATGGACATTCAAGGCAAGACAGTGCTTGTACTTGGCGGATGGGGCCTGGTTGGCTCAGCCATCTGCCGGAAAATCATGGAAGAACGCCCAAAGCGAATCATCGTTACCTCGTTGAACGTCGAAGAAGCGCATGACGCAGTGACTGCGCTGTCCAAGGAGTTTCCCGAGGCAGGGAAGAATTTCTTTGTCCCGTGGTGGGGGAACATCTTCGTCCGTGAAGAACTAAAGGACATACCCCGGGATGAGATCCTCGGCAATGAACGCTATCGACAGAAATTCATCGAGGACATTGTCGACGATCTGAATGACGGAGTTCTCAAGCGTTCCAGCCTCTACCGTTTGATGCAAAAATACAAACCCCATGTTGTCGTGGATTGTGTGAACTCCGCAACAGCGATCGCCTACCAGGACCTGTTCCAGATGTCCCGCACAGTCATCAAGGAATTGCAAGCAGCGCGCCGCTCCCGGAACACAGGCCATCATGGACTGATCGACGCCACCGAGCGGCTGCTCTGCACGCTCTACGTTCCTCAGCTCATCCGCCACGTGCAACTGATATACCGATCAATGAACGAGGCGGGGACGAAAATCTACATGAAGATAGGTACAAGTGGTACGGGCGGAATGGGCCTGAACATCCCGTATACGCACAGTGAGGAGCGGCCCTCGCGTGTTCTCCTTTCCAAGTCGGCGGTGGCCGGCGCCCACACCCTGCTGTTGTTTCTGATGGGAAGAACGCCGGATGCCCCGATCACCAAGGAGATCAAGCCAACAGCCGCAATTGCATGGAAACGAATCGACTACGGGGAAGTGAAGAAGAGGGGTAAGGCAATTGAACTGGTGGATTGTCCGCCGGGCCGGGCTGTGAAACTGAACGGCAAGCTCTCACTTATCATGAAGGGTGTGGCCACGCCCCGGGGTGGAACTCTGAAGTCGGTCTTCATTGATACGGGCGAGAACGGGCTTTTTTCACGCGGCGAATTTGAGGCCATCTCCACCCCCGGCCAGATGGAATTTGTGACCCCCGAAGAGATTGCTGAAAGCGCGGTATTCGAAATCCGGGCGGGCAACACCGGGCACGACATTATCAACGCCCTGGACAATGCGACCCTGGCCCCGACATACCGGGCCGGGTTCATGTTCAACAATGCCCTGACCACAATGAAGAACCTCGAAGCGGAACATGATGTGGACAGTGTAGCCTTTGAAATGCTCGGTCCTCCGCGGCTTTCCAAGCTCCTCTATGAATCCTATCTGCTAAAGCGATGTTATACGGATTTCCGGACAGTCGCTGGAACCGATCCGAAGAGGATGAGCAAGGATCTCGTTGGCTTGGTGAGCGCGGACGCCCAGCTTCGTTCACAGATCATCTCCATCGGCATCCCGATACTCCTCGCAGATGGGAAGTCGCTCCTTCGTGGCGAGATGATCAAGATCCCTCCTTTCCGTGGAGAACGGGAGCTCCCCATTTCCCCAAAGGCAATCGACCAGTGGGCGCACGACGGCTGGGTGGACCTTCGCGAGAAGAACATGAAACTGTGGCGGGAACGCTTCCGCGAGATCATCGCGTTGGTGGAGGGCCTGCCGCCGGGAGAAACCAGCTCGCGCAGCATGCACAATCGTGAGTATTGGAATGACTTCACGGTTATTGACCCCGGGAAGATCTGTGGCTGGATCTTCACGTATGAAGAAAAGGGAAAGAGGATGAAGGCCTGAGTGCGACCGGTTATTGTATACAGCTACCGTTATGTTGAACTGATATTGAGAAAGCGCATATGAAACGCATTGGCATACTAACAGGGGGCGGCGACGTCCCCGGCCTCAATCCCTGCATCAAGACGGTGGTTTTCAGGGCAATCGATGAAGGCCATGAGGTCCTCGGCATCCGTCGGGGTTGGGGGGGACTTCTCAACTACAACCCCGCGCAGCCCGAAGCATCGAGCAAGTGGGCTATCCCCCTTACGAAGGCCAACACACGCACCATTGACCGGTCTGGCGGAACATTCCTTCATACATCGCGTACGAATCCAGGTAAGGTGAAACCCGCCGACGTGCCAGAGTTCCTGCGAGATCCCAAACATACCAAGCTTGACCCCAGTACAAGACTGGACTTCACCCCCCATATTCTCCGCGCGGTGAGCGCACTGGGGGTGGATTCCCTGATCACAATCGGCGGGGACGATACATTGAGCTACTCTGTCCGGCTTCATCAGGAAGGTTTCCCCGTGGTTGCCATCCCCAAGACGATGGATAACGACGTGTACGGCACAGACTATTGCATCGGCTTTTCCACAGCTGTTACGCGCAGCGTGGATTTCATCACCAACCTTCGCACGCCAGCCGGCTCGCACGAGCGGATTGCCATCGTGGAGCTTTTCGGACGGAATTCTGGCGAGACCTCCTTGATCTCGGCATATCTTGCGGGTGTGGACCGGGCTATCATCTCGGAAGTCCACTTCGACCCCGAGCGGCTCGCGAAGCTGCTCATCGAGGACAAGCGAAACAACCCGAGCAACTACGCCATCATGACGATCTCCGAAGGTGCGCAGATGATCGGGGGTAAGATTGTGGAGTACGGCCAGGCCGATGCCTATGGCCACAAGAAACTGGGTGGCATCGGCGCCATCACCGGTGATGCCATCCAAAAATTGACGGGTTCCCACACCATCTACCAGCAAATAGCGTACTTGATGCGAAGTGGTGAACCGGACGCGTTGGACCGGATGGTTGCTATCAGTTATGCCAGCCTGGCGACGGACCTCGTCATGAAGAAAGAATTTGGCAAGATGGTCGCCTTGCGAGAAGGTAAATATACAGTAATCCCCATCGATACCATCTCGCAGGGGAAAAAGACCGTGGATATTGAGGAACTCTATGACAGCGAGAACTACCGGCCCAAGGTCACGCATCTCCTCCATAAGCCAATGTTCCTGTATTGAGAAAATCTACACCCCGTTCATCAACGCTACCATCCCCGGCCTGTTCCCAAGAGCCGGGGATTGCTATATCGTACTTGATAGTCATCTTCCGTTCCGCTATCTTCCCACAGTTTCGAATGTTCAATGGAGAGTGTTAAGACGCCTTTCCTCCGGTGCGCTGATACGGGAATTGTTGTCACTTCATAGAAGAAGGGACGCGGCATGACATACGTATACGTTTCTCTTGCGTACATGATCGTCAATCTGTTGCTCGCCTTCATCATCCTCGTCAAGTCCCGCCGCAATGTTCTCAGTCAGTTCTACGTGTTTTGCGTAAGCGCCCTCGTCTGCCTCGGCATCACCGGTTATATGCTCGGGCACCGGATCTCTGGCTTGTCCCCGACCATTCTGGAACAGATCAGCGCCTTCCTGTACTCGCTCTTCCCCTTCTTCTTCCTGCATTTCATGCTGATCTTTGTCCGGCGGTATGAAATCCTGAAATCCAAGCGGATCATCGTTGCAACGTACTTTGCCGGGATCTTCAGTTACACAATGGTATTGCTGAAACTGATACCGCTCCCCTTTTCGGCAGCCGCTGGCATCACCATGACGGGATACATCTACTACCTCACGTGGATGTCAATCCTGTTCAGCATAGGAGTTGCACTTCTCTATTCGCTCATCGGAGGATTCTCTGAAAAGGGGATTCAGTCGAATCTTCTCTTCGTTGCCTTCGCATTGCTCATGCTTCTTCTCCCAACACCATTCACCCTCTCGATCTTCTCCATTGTGTCGGATAACAGCTTTGAGCTTTACTTTATCTCCTCCACTGGTGCTCTTGCGGTGGTGGTCTACATCGTCTTCCGCCACCGGATCACGATGAACACCCCGTATCAGGCGATGAAGTCTGCCCTCGCTGCCATGAATGACATCCTCTTCAAGACAAATGACAACCTGGAAATTCAGATGGTCCAGGGGGCCTTCCTCCCGCTTCTCGGCTACACCGAAAGCGAGTTGCTCGGGAAATCGCTCACGAACCTGATCCAACAGAAACGGCTGCTCGAAGACTACCGCACCACTGTGCTGCGCGAAAACAAGGCAAAGGAGGGCTTCTTTGATGCAGAGGTGAGGTGCAAGAACGGAAGTCTCGTTTCGATGGATTTTTCGTTCACGCCGGTCTTTGCCAATGAAGAGATCATCGGCTTTGTGGGAGTAGGCAGAAACATCACCGAGCGTCGGCGCGCCGAGCTGGCTCTCCAGGAAAGTGAAGCGCGCTACCGGACACTCTTCGATAGCAACCCAAGCCCGATGTGGGTGTATGACGTAGAGACCCTGGCGTTTCTCGTCGTCAATGACGCTGCGGTGGACCACTACGGATATACGAGGAATGAGTTCCTCGCCATGACCATCCGCGATATCTATCCAGCGGGGGATACGCTCGCATTCCCCGATGCATTGTCCAAGGACAGCGCCCGCCTGATACGGTCCGGCAGCATGCGGCATCGGAAAAAGGATGGGAGCATCATCGAAGTGGAAATCTCATCTCATGAACTCCCGATCGGAGGACGGCCCGCGCGGCTCGCGCTGGTCAGCGATATCACAGAACGGAAGCGCGCTCAACGTGCACTCATGGAATCCGAGGAACGCTACCGGCGATTCTTTGAGGAAGACTTGACGGGAGACAGCACCTCGACACCGGAAGGATCCCTTCTTACCTGCAATGCCGCCTTTGCGCGTATCTTCGGGTTTGCCTCTGTCGATGACGCGATGCGTGCCAACACAGCTGACTTATTCCCCTCGCCCATTGCACGTGAGACGTTTCTGAGAACCCTGCGAGAGAAACGGAAGCTCGAGTATTATGAGACCGAGCTACGCCGCATCGACGGTGTTCCGGTGTACGTGGTGGAGAACGTTATCGGAACGTTCGATGCAAGAGGTGAGCTTGTGGAGATCAAGAGCTATATCTTCGATAACACTGAACGAAGGAAGCTGGAAGATCAGCTCCGTCAGGCACAGAAGATGGAAAACCTCGGCACCCTGGCTGGCGGCATTGCACATGATTTCAACAATATCCTCAGCATCATGTCCGTGCACGCATCGTTCCTCAGGGGCATGAACATCGAGGAAGAGAAGTTCTCCCGAAGTGTGGACGCCATTATGAAGACAGTGCAGCGAGGAGCGGGACTGGTGGGTCAACTCCTCACGTTCGCACGGAAGACCGATGTGCTCTTCGAATCGGTGAATGTCAACTATGCCGTGGACGAATTGACGAAAATGTTGACCGCCACAATCCCCAAGACGATCTCGTGCGTGCTTCGACTCGGCGACAATCTTCCCACTGTTGCCGCTGACCCCAACCAGCTGAACCAGGCACTCCTCAACCTCTGTGTGAACGCACGAGATGCCATGCCCAATGGGGGTACGTTGACTATCACGACAGCCGCCGTGGAAGGAGAACGCCTCCGACGATCATTCGCCGACGCCCGCGAAGCTGAGTATGTCTGCATCAGCGTCGCCGACACGGGAACCGGCATGGACGATGCAACGCGTGCGCGGATCTTCGAACCTTTCTTCACGACCAAAGGCGTGGGGAAAGGAACCGGGCTGGGTCTTGCTGTGGTCTATGGCGTCATAAAAAGTCATCATGGCTTCGTTGATGTGGACAGTGCGCCGGCACGGGGAACTACATTCCGCCTCTATTTCTCTGCACCACACAATGGAGTCGAGTCGTTTGAGATTCCGCCGATGATTGAAGATGAAGATGTTCACGGTACAGAAACGATCCTCCTCGTCGAAGACGAAGAGATCCTCATTGTTGCCGTGGAGGGCCTTTTGAAGGAACATGGATACACTGTGCTGACTGCCCGAGATGGCGCAGAGGCGATCGAGATGTTCGCAAGGCATACGCATTCCATCCACCTCGTCCTTTCAGACATGGGCCTCCCCAAACAAAGCGGGTGGGATGCGTTTCTGAGAATGAGGGAGCTGAACCCACGCGCACAGGCCATCTTTGCCAGCGGGAACTTCGATCCAACCCGTAAGTCCGAAATGATGAAACTCGGCGCACGGGACTTCATCCAAAAGCCCTACGTCCCCACGGATATCCTCAAGAAAGTACGGAGAGCCCTCAATACCTCCACATCGTAATCTGACCTCAACGGTTCTTTAGTCTCAGTTGTCGTATTCTGTTTCGGCGATCTGGTGAGAACGCTGCCGGAAGGAAGAGGATGTTCCGGGCGCTCAGTTCTGAACTTGAAAAGTCTTGTCCATCGGCCGTACTTCGTCATACATGCGCTTCAATGCCCCGTTGTGCCGCAGAGCTGTAGAGGGCTGCAGCTTCACCCTTCTTTACAGGAACACCAACGCCTCGCTCATAGCAGTAGGCCAGCGCGACCTCCGCGAGCACTGACCCGGACCGTGAAGCGTCTAGAAGAGTTGCCAACGCATCGTCAACCTCCGTTCCCCTCCTTGCCTTGAGTATCGCTAGCCGGACGCGGGCTTCGCTACTGCCAAGTAGCGCCGCGCGTGTCCACAAATCCATCGCAGCATTCTGATCCTGTGGTACCCAACGACCGGAATAAAAACAAAGGCCGAGTTCCACAATGGAGGGAACGTGCTTGCTGTCAGCAGAGTGTTGCAGGAATTGCATCGCCTGGTCGTCCGCCAACCACGCATCGGCGTTCAGGAGAACGCCATCAAACCCAAGTGCCCTGAGGCAAGCCCATACGTACTGCGCATCGGCGTTTCCATCTCCCGCTCTCGTCTTAAGTAAGCGAAAGAAGTCCTTGCTTTCTTGCAGGAGCCGCCATAGCAATTCCGACGCTCGCGGCGAATCGAGCCTGATAGCCCTGACGTAATACAGAGCGGCGGTGACTGGATCCTTTTGCACTTGCACACCTCTCTCATAGCAACGGCCAACCACTGCCAATGCCTCCGGACTACCTTCATCCCCTGCGTTCCGGATCGCCGCGACGGACGCAGAATCCACGTCAAGACTATCATCCACCAGCTTTCGCAAGCCTAGTGTTTTTTGTACTTCCTCGCCCCCACTTCGCAATGCGTCCTTGAGAAGAGCCTGGTCGTCCGATGTCGAAGACGTGTCATGATCGAAGTCCAGGAACACAAGCTGCGCCTGCAGGGCAGAAACCGAATCTGCTTTTGTCATCGGTCCTGTCGAGTCGGTTGCCAACAGTTTCTTCTTCTCAAACTCCTTCAGCATTTCCCGGGCAGGCATGTACCCGGAATCCGCTGCGCTTGTCAACCAGCGATACGCTTGAGGGACATTTCGTGTGACCACCAGGTTGTCCGTAAGAAACTGGGCAAGAACGTACTGCGATTCTTCCATTCCCCGCTCGGCCGCAAAGAGAAATTGGCGGTAAGAGTCAAACGGGTTCCACGAAACACCCCAGCCGTTGTACAGGAGAATTCCCAGATTGAATCGTGCAGGAATGAGGTTCTGTTCTGCTGCCTTCTGAATCCAGTGGGCACCCTTGAGTGTGTCAGCTCCCACGCCCCGGCCCAGCAAGTACCTGATGCCAAGCTCATGCTGGGCAAGCACGTCACCAGCATTTGCCTTACGCTCAAGCATAAACACCTGCCAGAGCTGATAGGTCACATCCGATTGCTCGATGAGGGGCGCGGGCCGGGTGGTTTTGTAGTCTCTGAAAACAGGACTGTTCGGGTGAGCCCCTGTTTGGGCGGAGGACAATGAGGGAAGAAAGGTAAGAAGAAGAACAAGTACGTAACCTGAAGAGAGGCGCTTCTTCGCCCGAATCATGTCCCAGTTCATTCTCCCCACTCGACGCGAGCGAACCATATCAGGTCGTGGCTGCAGTATTTGTCCGGCTAATAGTTGTTTTAAGATAGGGGAAACGAACTGCAAAGCAAAATATTCCGCGACTTCTATTCGTAGCGGAGAGCATCAATTGGATCCAGCGTCGAGGCTTTCCATGCCGGATAGACACCAAACACAAGACCGACGAGAGAGCAGATGCCAAGTCCGATTGCGGCCCAGTCCCATGGTATCACGGCAGACACTTCGAGCAGTATCCCCACCACGTTTCCACCAAGAACCCCAAAGACCACCCCGATGACTCCCCCAATCTGACAAAGAATGATGGCCTCCATGATGAACTGAGCAAGGATATCCCGCCGGCGTGCACCAACGGCCTTGCGGATGCCAATCTCACGCGTGCGTTCAGTGACGGATACCAACATGATGTTCATGATCCCAATCCCCGCCGCAAGGAGGGAGATGGAACTGACCATGAGCACTCCCAGACGAAGGTACAACGTGAATTCATTGAACTGCTTGATCAATGAATCGTTCGAATAGTAACCAAAGTCGTCTTCCTCGCCTGGCGGCACCCTGCGTGCAACGCGCAGGATCCCCCGCGCCTGTTCGACGCAATCGTCGAACACTTCCTTACTTGATGCCTTCACCATGATATTCATGCTTCGATGGGTGCTTCCATACTTGCGCATGAATGTCGTAATCGGGACGATCGCGAAGTTATCCTGGTTTCTCCCCAACCCCTTGCCCTTTGGGGCAAACACGCCGGCCACCTGGTACTGAGACCCATCAATGCGCACTTTCTCGCCAACAGGATTCAAGGAGGGAGGAAAGAGTTTCTCGGCAACTGTCTTCCCAAGGATCACGACTGAGGTTGCCGTTCTGATATCTTGCTGGGTGAGTCCGCGTCCTACTTCGACCGTAAAATCATTGGTGACGAGACCTTCAAGGTTTTCTCCTCCGATCCCGATATTTGGGTTGGTTTTCTCCCCTTCCCACACGACTGTCTTGCCGCCCGTCCAGATTTCGATCCCAACCGCTTCCGCAAGAGTTATTTTCTCCCGCACCTCCAGAGCCTGCGCATAAGTGATGTTCCGCCTGGTTCTCCATTTCCGTCGCTCCGCAGGAGAAGTGCTAAATCCTCCTACAAACTTTGAGATCTGAAATGTATTTGCTCCCAAATCGGCAATCCCTTCCTCGATGCTTTGCCGGAGAACCCCCATTGCAGTCATCACTGCTATAATGGAAAACACACCGACGACGATTCCGAGGAGGGTCAGAACAGAACGGAGCTTGCTTCCTCGCATGGCGTTCAATGCCATCACGAGGCTTTCCTTCAAAGTGGCGTATTCCATAAACGTGCTGCGCACGAAACCCAGAGATTGAGTATGATTCGATTGAAGAGACGAGAGGCACCGCGGAAAAAGTTCGAGAGGTCAGACGCGCGAACAATGTGCTCCTGTGCTGAAAAAGAACGGAGAATTGCGGGGAAAAGCAAGGAAGGAGAACACCTGCCGCTAGTGGAGCGGAGGTCCGTCACTCATAACGCAGTGCTTCGATGGGATCGAGTGTGGAGGCCTTCCAGGCAGGATAAACACCAAACAAGAGACCGACGATGGAGCAGACTCCCAGGCCGATCGCAGCCCAATCCCAGGGAATCACCGCCGGAACCTCCAGCAGAATACCGACCACATTCCCGCCGAGAATCCCCATCACCACGCCAATGATTCCACCGATCTCGCACAGAATGATTGCCTCGATCATGAACTGGGAAAGGATATCACGCCGCTGGGCACCGATGGCTTTGCGGACACCTATCTCACGTGTCCGTTCGGTCACAGAAACCAGCATGATGTTCATGATCCCAACTCCGGCGGCAAGGAGTGAGATGGAACTTACGAGGAGAATGCCGAGACGGAGATACAGAGTGAATTCGTCAAATTGTGTGATCAGAGAATCGTTGGAAAAGTACCCGAAGTCGTCTTCCTCGCCGGGTGGAACACGCCGGGCCGTGCGGAGGATGGAACGGGATTGTTCCAGACAATCATCAAACACTTCACGGCTCTGTGCCTTCACCATGATGTGCATGCTTTTGCCCGACTTCCCGTACTTCTGGAAGTAGGTCGTAATGGGAATAATAACGAAGTTGCCCTGAAAGCCGCCGAGCCCGCTGGGCTTCTGGAAAAAAATGCCGATCACCTCATACAAGTTACCATCGATCCGAACTGTTTCACCAAGCGGGTTGACAGAGGGCGGGAACAACTTATCAACGACATCCCTGCCAAGAATGACAACCGGCCGGGAAAGACCCATATCTTGTGCTGTAAACCCGCGTCCGAACTCCACCGTCCAGTCATTGGTCAACAGCCCCTCAATGTTCTCGCCAGCCAGCGAGACGTTAGGGTTTGTCCTCTCACCCTGCCATCGGACCACCCTGCCGAATTCCCAACTCTCGATTCCCACGGCCTCCGCAAACGTGGCTTTGTCGCGCACCTGCGTGGCCTGCTCGAAGGAGATGTCCTTCCGATTTCTGAAGCGGCGAAAGTTGTCACCGCCGGAGTTAAACCCGCCCACGAACTTCTGCATCTGGAATGTGTTCGCACCAAGCTGGGTAACTCCTTCTTCAATGCTGTTGCGAAGCACACCCATGGCTGTCATAACCGAGATGATGGAAAAGACCCCGACAACGATCCCGATCAGCGTCAATGCGGAGCGAAGCTTGCTGCCCCGGATGGCATTGATCGCCATCAGGAAACTCTCCCGAAGGCTTGCCCATTGAAGGAGCGCCTTACTCATAACGAAGTGCCTCGACAGGATCCATCTTTGCAGCGCGATATGCCGGCAGGAACCCTGAAATCAACCCGACCGCAAGCGAAATGCTGATGGAGATGAAGACAACGGACAACGGCATGGATGTGGGAAGAAACTGATTCACAATCAGGCTGAGCGGGAAGGCTATGATGAGCCCGATCAACCCGCCGATGAGACAAAGCGCTGCGGCTTCAACAAGAAACTGCATGAGGATGGTCCTGCGCCTGGCGCCAATAGCCTTCCGAATGCCAATCTCCTTCGTTCGCTCGGTCACCGAGACGAACATGATGTTCATAATCCCTATCCCGCCAACGAACAGAGACAGCCCGGTGATAAACAACCCGATGGAAGCAATCACAAGGCTAATGGGTCCGAAGGTTTGTGTGAGGATCTCCTGCTGGTTGATGCTGAAGTCATTCTCCTTGCCGGGCACAATACCGCGAATCTGCCGCATGATGCCTTCCAACTCAATCTTGGCATCCTCCATTTGCTTGAGGTCTGCGGCACGCACCTGGATGGTAACATCACGGCGTCGCCCACCAAAGTTACTCTGAAAAGAAAGGAGCGGAATATACACCCGCGTATCCGATGTAAATTGACCGAAAAGACCACCCTGCTTTTCGAACACACCGATCACCGTATATGGGAATCCACCCACACGAATTTTCTTTCCGATAGGATCCTGGCTGGGGAAAATCGTTTCCGCCACCACTGCACCAATGGCACATACCGGGCGACCGCCGTTGGATTCTTCGGCACTGAAGAAACGTCCATCGGCCAATGAGACCCCGGCCGCACTAAGATAAGCGTCCGTGGTCCCGCTGATCAGCGCCCCATCCATTCTGTCGTTCCCGAATGTGACCTCACGACGGGTTGCCATCACGGGGGCAACAGCATCAGTCAAAAGGGACTTGCGCTCGATCTTATTGACATAGTCAACCTTCAACTCGCGCCGGTTTCGGATGGTCGCCCAATCATCGTTGGAAACCCACGGGAACTTCTGGACATAGAACACATCCGTTCCGAACGCCGCGGCGCTTTTGTCAAATGCACGGTTCACCCCTTCGATGGCCGTTGACATGAGTGTAACCGATACGATGCCGATTACAATGCCGAGCGTTGTCAGCACTGACCGCATTTTATTAGTGCGGATTGCGCGGAACGATATGGCCAGACCCTCTTTTAGCTCAGTCAGGAAATACATACACCACCTCCGGCTCGTTGGTTAGGCAACCGCATAGGTCCGACGCTTGGTCACGTGGTCATCACTCGCAACCTTTCCGTCGCGGATCCTGATGACACGGTGTGCATGCTCGGCGATTTCTGCTTCGTGCGTGACAATGATAATGGTGTTACCCTGGCGATGGAGCTCCTCAAACAGCATCAAAATCTCTTCGCCGGTCTTGGAGTCGAGGTTTCCGGTTGGTTCGTCTGCCAGGATGATGGACGGTTTGGTGACAAGAGCACGGGCGACCGCAACGCGTTGGCGCTGACCGCCGGAGAGCTCGTTGGGTTTGTGATGAACCCGATCGCCAAGCTGGACATGTTCCAGCGTTTCCCTGGCGCGACGTTTCCGTTCTGCAGCCGGAATTCCGGCGTAGATGAGCGGGAGTTCCACATTATGCAGCGCGTCCGACCGGGCAAGGAGATTGAATGTTTGAAAGACAAATCCGATCTCTCTGTTCCGAATTTTTGCCAGGTCATTGTCGTTCATTTCACTAACGTTGATCCCGTTGAACTCGTAGAGGCCGGACGTCGGCGTGTCCAGACACCCGATGATGTTCATAAGAGTGGATTTCCCGGAACCGGACGGGCCCATAATCGCTACATACTCATTTCGCCCGAGCGAAAGCGAGACCCCCTGCAGGGCGTGCACTTGTTCGGCCCCGCCCATATCGTAAGTCTTCACAATGTTCTTCAGCTCAATCACGTTGCTCATATCGTTTCCCGCGTCTGGTTGATCGCTACTGGATTCATGAACACTATCCGTTCTCGCTCTGCCCGCCTCTACCGGCCATCTTCTTTTGCTCCTCCACACGTACCTTTGTCCCATCTTCCAGTTCTCGATTGATCGCCTTGTAACTGCCGGACACCACCTCCACCCCCTCCGACACACCGTCTGTGATCTCGACATATGCATCGTTGCTGATGCCGCGCTTCACCGGAACAGCCTTCACGACACCACCTTCCACCACAAAGATAATCTCCTTCGGTTTGTTATCGCCGCGTCCACGTCCGATCCTTTCATTACTCACGACAACCGCTCCCCGCTGGCCATCGCCCCCTTCTTCACCCGAGGGCATCTTTGGCGCACGGGTGGTTACGCTTTGGATAGGAACGGCAAACACGTCATGTTTCGTCTCCGTCTCGATATCTGCAGTCATGGACATACCAGGTCGGAGTGTGATGTCCTTGTCAACAATACGCATCTTCACTTCAAAGTTTGTCACTTCTTCCTGGGTGCCAAGCCCCTTCGAGGTGGCGGTGTTGGCAATTTCATATACGAGAGCGTTGATCTTCTTGTCGGGAAAGGCATCCACAGCGATACGGGCCGTATCCCCCACGGACACGAGGATCACGTCGGTTTCGCTTACATCAACGCGCGCCTCCATCTTTGAAAGATCCGCGATCGTCATGACGTCCGTCCCCTGAAACTGGTTCGTGCCTAACACGCGCTCTCCCAATTCCGAGTTCAACTGGCTCACCGTACCATCCATCGGAGAGACAATCGTTGTCTTGCGCAAGCTCTCCTCCGCCTGATCCAATGAAGCCTTGGATTGCGCATACGCAGCCTTACTCGTTTCATACGACGCCCGCGCTTGATCGAACTCGGTCTCAGAGACGAGTCCCTTCTTGTATAAGCTTTCGATACGTTTGAACTCCGGCTCCGTCTTGTTCAGATTTGCCTTGCTCTGGAGAAGTCCCGCCGAGAATTGGTCGCGCTGCGCGACATACACATCCGGCTTGATTTTCATCAGCAGGTCACCCTTCTTCACTCGCTGCCCCTCTTTCACTGGTAGTGCAACAATTTCGCCGCTCACCTCCGGCGAAATCTTCACCTGCACCTCCGGCTGGATCTTGCCAGTCGCCGTGACAACCTGCGTGATCGTGTGCTTCTTCACTTTCTCAACCTGCACTGCCAGGATAGGCTCCTTCTTGCTGCCAAGAAAGAGAACCAACCCCAATACAATCGCCAGCAGACCGATACTCGAGAAGATGATCACTTTCTTCTTCTTTGACTTCTTTCCGTTGGTCGCCATGTGTGTGCTCCTTGTAATTGTGAGCGTCCCGCCGCTCGTGATGATGAGACTTACAACTTTCGTTCGCCTAGGGCGTATTCCATGTTCCGCTTTGCGGTGATGTGGTTGTAGACCGCATTGATCTTGTTCGCCTCCGCGTTCACGAGGTTGGCATTTGCCGTAAGAAGATCAAGCAGCGTGCCGGCGCCAAGGTTATATCGCTCCTCGGCAATCTTCCGGTCCTCCGTTGCAGAGATCAGCCCCTTCTGGCTTACTTCATACTGCTTCCGGGCCGCTTCGAGGTCCAGAAGAGCCTTCTTAATTTCAACATTAATGCTCCGTTGAGCCTGCACAAGTGAGATCTCAGCGTTCCGTTCCGTGGCCATGGCAGTCTGCAGGGACTGGTTTGTCTGGAAACCATCGAACAAATTCCAGCGAATACTGAGGCCCACGTTCATGTTCTTGTTATCAGACAGATTGGAAATCTTCCTATCCGACAGACTGTATCCGGCAAAAGCCGAAACCGATGGAAGATAGCCCGCCCGCGCAATGGTCACAGCGGAGCCGGCTGCATCCAATTGGTCGCTCGCGCTCATATAGTCCGGACGCAGAGAAAGGGCGCGCTGGCTTGACGCCGTGAAGTCTTTATACTGCGCCGTCGTTGCTTCAAGCTCGTCCTGGCTGATTTCGGTACCCAACGAAGGGTCGATAAAGTTGTACTCGTCTGCAACATCCAAACCGATCAACGCCACCAGATCAGCTCTTGACTTGTCAAAGTTGTTCTGGGCTGTGATCAGACTCAGTTCGTCCTGTGCCACCTGCGATTGCTGACGGTAGACATCCGCAAGAGAAAGTGACCCGACCCGGTTCGCCTCCGTAATCCGTTCCAACTGTCGGCGGTCACGCTTGAGGTTTTCCTCGCTTACGCGGACAAGTTGCTCATTGCGGAGGACGTTTAGGTATCCGGCTTCAACCTGGAAGGCGATCGACTGTCGCGTGCGTGCTGCAATGTTCTCCGATGAGACTGCTGAAGACGTGGCGCGATTCATGGTCGCTTCACGAGAAAAACCGTTGAAGATCGTGTAATTCAGATCAAGTCCGGTTGAGTAATAGTCGTTTACTCTCGTCTGACCACCACCGGTAATTTGTTCACCACCGACGAACACAGCGCTATTACGTGTGTGGTTCCATGTCCCGGAAGCAGAAAGGGTCGGCAAGTAGTTGCCATAGGCTGCCAGCACACCGCTTTGCGCGGCTTCCACGTTGTTCTGAGCCTGGACGACATCAAGGTTACGTTCCAAGGCAAGTTGCCGCGCCTGATCCAGCGTCAGGGTCTTCGCCTGTCCAAAAAGCAGCGTTCCTGGCAAAAGGATAAATGCGATGGTGGTGGTGGTGACTCGCATAACTAACTCCATTGATTGGTGTAACTTGGGGATACTCGGACAGAGTACTCTGGCAGGTGCTTGTCGCTTCGACGTGAAATTTGATATGCCAGCACACACTTTCAACTCTGCCAGATCGCACTCAGGACGGCCAAACTACTCAATAGACGTTCTGGCGGGGCAAAAAGTTTCATGAACTGGCGGGAAAAAACTCCGTTACCCGTTCAGAATCGTATCCTTTATCTTCGTAAGGTAGGAAAGTGCTGCGTCGTGTTCATTCGGAATGGTCCCTTCCAGAACCGCCTCTTCTATGGCTTTCTTTAGGAGCCCCACCTTGCGACCCGGTTCGAGACCACAAACTGCCATGATTTCGTCCCCCTTTACCGGAGGTTGCCAATTTCGCAACCGATCGCGCTCTTCGACCTCAACGATTTTCGACATCACCACATCATAGTTCTTGAGATACCGTGCAACCAGGTTTGGATTCTTCGAGGTGATATCGGCCCGGCAGAGTTTCATGAGGTCGTCAATGTCGTTCCCTGCGTCGAAAACAAGCCGCCGGACGGCGGAATCCGTGACGATCTCATCAACAAGCACCATTGGTCTAAGATGGAGCCGGACAAGCTTCTCGACGTAGGGCAGGGAGGCAAGAGGAAGCTTCAATCGTCGAAAGATCCCCTTCTGCATGCGCGCACCTATTTCCTCGTGGCCATGAAACGTCCAGCCGATTCCTTCTTTGAATGCCTTCGTGCGCGGCTTGGCGATATCGTGCACCAGAGCTGCAAAACGGAGCCAGACGTTGTCGGTAGTGAGTGCAAGGTTGTCAACAACAATACACGTGTGAAGAAAAACATCCTTGTGGTGATGGTCCTTCCGTTGGTCGACGCCGGCCATCTGGGCAACCTCGGGAAAAACCTGGTGCATCACACCGGTATCATACATCAGACGCAGACCTATAGAAGGACGCGGGCTCTGAAGGACTTTCAGAAGCTCGTCCGTGATCCGTTCTTGTGAGATGATGGAGAGCCTCTCCTTCATGCCACGGAGCGCGGCCATGGTTTTCTCTTCGATAGTGAACTCGAGCTGCGAAGCAAATCGGAGCGCTCGCATGATGCGAAGAGGGTCGTCATCGAAGGTCTTTGCCGGTTCGAGCGGCGTGCGGAGGTACCTACGCTTCATGTCCTCCTGCCCCTTGAAGGGATCGTACAGTGTGCCAAACCGTTCCTTATTCAAGCTCGCCGCCAACGCGTTCACCGTGAAGTCCCGGCGGCGCAGATCGTCCTCCAACGTCCCGACGCTGACAACGGGATTACGGGAATCAGAGGAATACTCCTCCTTCCTTGCGCCTACGAACTCGATCTTTCCATTCTCCATCGGAACCATGGCCGTTCCAAACTGATCAAACACGACAACATTTGGCAGCCCCAATGTCCGGGCAACCGTGCGCGCAAACTGCACTCCGTCACCAATCACCAGAATGTCGATATCTTTGCCAGCGTGCCCCAGCAGGACATCCCTGACGTACCCGCCGACGACATAGGCCTCAAATCCATCCCGATCTGCCACGGAGCCGATTGCAGTGAGCATGGGATGGGACAGCGCAATGATTTCTTGTCGTTCCGCCATTTACATCTGCACCGTCTGTTGACTGATCTTCTCCATAATGATCTGGGCAACCTCGAGTGCCCGTTTGCCGTCTTCGCCGGTGACGAGTGGCTGGGTACGATTGGTAACGGCTTTGGCAAAGAGATCAAGTTCGTACATCAGCGCATTCACCTCCTTCACTTCAGGTTGCACGTATACAATCTTCCGTTTGTACTTTCCCAATCCAATCTCACCAAGCATCATGGTCCCCTTGGCATCTGGCTCGTCCTCTCCGACCAGCCGGAACACCTCGGCAAGCCCTTCAGAAAAATCGATCGAGATATACTCGTTCCTTTGGAAGAGACGCATCTTGCGCATTTTTCGCTGTGAAATCCGGCTGGCAGTGACATTGGCAACGCAGCCGTTCTCAAATTGCAGCCGCGCGTTGGCAATATCAACGCTGTCGGACACCACTGCGACACCGTTGGCGTCAACACGCACCACCGGCGACTTGACAAAGGTAAGGATGATGTCGATATCGTGGATCATCAGGTCGAGAACAACGGCAACATCTGCACCGCGCGGATTGAACTGGGCAAGCCGGTGTGACTCGACAAACATCGGCTGGATCGTGTACCGTTCCAGCGCAAGGATTGCAGGGTTAAACCGCTCGATATGACCCACCTGTACGAGGAGCCCCTTCTGCTTTGCAAGTGAGCAGACAGTTTCCGCTTCGGCGATCGTTTGCGTGATCGGTTTTTCAATGAAGAGATGCTTGCCGTGTCCGAGGGCCTCGATGGCAACAGAGAAATGTGACGTGGTTGCCGTGGCAATGGTCAGTGCATCTACGTGACCCAGCAATTCGTCAAGCGATGCAAACGCACGCGTGCCATATTCAGCTGCAATCGCGACAGCTTTTTCCTGCTCCACATCATACACACCAACGAGCTTAACCGACGGAAGATCCGCCAGCATTTTCGTATGCAATGAGCCGAGATGCCCGACACCCACCACGCCAATTCTGAGTTGTTGCAATGAGCCGAGATGCCCGACACCCACCACGCAAATTCTGAGTTGTTCCACAGAAACCCACGTGATTAATATGGACCAGCCGGCGCCGTCCCGCTGAGTGCGGTCCCGTAGCCCACCAGTCGATCGAACCCGCCGTAGCGAGGATCCTTGTAGTACACAAATGCGCGATACGTGTTAGTCGTTCGCCAGTCGTTCCCCTCTAGGTCGAGCCAGTCCTGATCCAGAACGGTCCGGCTTCTGGCGTCCCAGAATCCCGTTACATACTGGTAGTCATACACTCCCCTGCGAAGAAGTTTCCTCACAACGTATGACATCTCATCCTCGTCGTAGACAAGCATGTCATCGGCCGTGGGCCACCATTGGTTGAATTGACCGACAACAAAGATCTCCCTCCCTCCGACCGTGGCTGCCCGGAGTGACGCTGGTGTCAAATCGAGACGAAAGAGAACCTCAAGGTAGTCGGAATTAATGCCGGTGAACCTGTTAAGAAACGCTGCTCCGTTCCTGTCGGGACCCGTTCGCCAGAAGGCCCGCTCCTGGTCAGCTCCTTCCACCAATCTGATGAGCGAATGGTTCGGATACCGGTTGACATTGCTGAGATCAAGCATACGATACTCGTTGCCGGGAAAGACATTCGAGACAGAGAACCGACGACGCCCTGTGTTATAGCCATCCACCGTGGTGTATGAATTTCTGTCATTCGCATCAATACGGTAGGCATGATCAATGCGCCAATTCTGGTACACATCAACCGTCGCATAGAACTGTCCTTCCACCTCATCCGGCAAGATGATACGAGCCTCCACTTTATGGACCTGGTTCATCGGTGAGGCGTTGTCTGTAAGATAATCATCTGTCACATGGACATCCGTCGGCGTCTGATTGTCCACCACAAAGAACTTTCCTTCACCATATACAGAGGTCTCATCATTATCCATTATTCTGAATATCCAGTTACCGGAGTAGGCAAACCGCACGATGTCATCTTCATCTGGAAATCGGTTCTTGTACCGGTAGGCGTACCCACGCACGCCGTTAGGGGATGTGCGATAGGATAGGTTGAACGAAGTATTGTGCGTCTCATCCTGCAGGAAAACATTTTTGTCCGGTACCCAGTCGCGTGTACAGTGCCAGAACATGATCTGATCATCGGCCAGCACATCGAACTGAATGGTAAGGTACTGCCGGAAAGGAGCGTTGACACTATCTCGCGTCACAACGGGAAAGTTTTGCTCGTTCTCCATGGCATAGACTGAGAGTCCCCTGACAACAACCGGCCCGACCCCCGATGGGATGTCTTGTCCCCGGGCTACTCCCAATCCCCACATCCCGAGCCAGATGCAAATCAGACTCCCTCTCCCGCGGTGCATCATCGTCTCCTCCAGACTCCGTACACGTGTGTGGGCCCAGCAATTCCCGGCGTGGTGTACACCAAGTCAAAGCCATCCATCATCGCCGCGTTGTCCACCACATAGTCCCGTTCCTGTCTCTTGCGATCTGTCTTCGAACGATCAGCGCACGTAACATCCCGCTCTGCATAGTAGCTAAGAATTCCCGGCCGGTGCATCGCACACACCGTGGCGTCATTCGGTACATGCGATCTGATCCAATACGAAATAGGAATCAGCTGCTGTGATGCCTCGATCCCTTCAAACATGGCAGTCCGCGCCACACCGGTGAAGGTTGCCTGACTCAATGCAAGGAGGAACACGGTCAGGAGAAATGCTGAAGAGTACACTGCACCCGGCTTGTTCCAACGAATCAGGATCTGCTTGAGTCCTTTGAACGCAAAAGCAACGCCGAAGGGGATTGCCAGCATCCAGAGATCGGAGCCGCCATAGAGGC
>JAERML010000118.1 GCA_016844425.1 Bacteroidota bacterium | reverse complement strand
GGGTTGTACCCATAGGCAGTCACTGCAAAATAGTAGCGTTGGCCATTGACCAAGGGTGCCTGCCGAATTGCATCTCTGTTCACCACGAGTTCCCGGACGATCCCGTTGTCCGTTCCTCGCTGTTTCACCACGCGAACAATGATACCCAGACCCACGTCAAACACATCATCGAAGATTGTCCGGATTGCGTTCCCGTTCTTGTCGAACGTGGCAAGCAGTTTTACATCCGTACGGCCATCAACTTCTCGTTTGTCGCCAGAGAGTGGAATGGATGTAGAAGGAGATGCTATCTGATACACATTGTATCCTTCAAATTTATATCCCTTCCGGTCGAAATCTTCAGTCGCTCGTACCGCCGCTTGCTTGGATCCCCAATCCAGAACAAGCTGTTTGTCCAGTGCAGGGGAAATATTCCCGGTAACCGGATCGGTGTTGACGATGGGAGCCGGCGGCGCCTTCGGAAGATCAAACAGGTCATTGTAGGCGTTCTGCACGGCAATGTCGTTGTTCTTCATGACTGCGATGCTGGACAGGAAATCCGTCCCTATACCGGCCACGACACCAACCACCACTTCCTGTGTATCACCGAAGGCCATGGTGAACGGCCCTGCGCAGACACCAAGGCGGCGGTCACCCGGAGCGTCGATAGCTCCGTCAAGACGGCCGGTATTCGCAACAGGATCACCATCCAACCAGAATTTCGTTGCCCCCGGGATGGTAGGGTAAACGAAGTCCGTTCCGGTAATGGGGGTCAACCCGCGAAGCAGATTATACCATTGGATTGTACCTTCACGGCTAAACGGCGGATCAGAATACGTCCCCCCGGCGGCAAAGTAGAACGCCGCCGTCATGGGTAGGTTTCGCTTGCCATACACGCGTTTGAGGTTGAATACCGCACTGTCGCCCGCAGCACCGGGAACGATCGGTCCCTGGAGGAAGTCGTACCCGACTGCCGGCGGTTTCAGACCGAACTTCGCGTACTCGAGGTCCGACGAACTGCCATTGTACACGTACCCGAGGCTCAACGTCGTGTCGCACCCGGAATAGTCATCACCCGCATCGCCCATATCGGGATCGGACCACTGGCCAACGTACATATCCGTGATGGTTGCGTTCGCTGGAGTCGAAGCCGTTCCCTTATAGATGAATGTGAACTTTTTGAAGTACACATTTGCAAGGGGATCCGTCCGGTTATAGCCCCAGAGAGTGACCTGAAGCTCGATCCCGATCGGGTTTGAGCCATACAAAGCGTTGGTCCGACCCGGATTCAAGTCATTGCAAACAAACCAGACCACCTGGTCCGCGTCGGCAATGCCGGGTTCATCTCCTGAGCTATAGACCCCGTTGGAATCGAGATCCTTATACGGTGCACCCTGGTCAAAGGGCCATTCATTCCAATCGGTTTCGTACTGTGCTCGGACACCGGCAATATCACCGTCGGTCACAGCGTTGAGTCCTTTCTCAAACAACTCGGCAGCATCTTGTTTCAAGTCTGCTGTGGCGTAATCGCGCCGGATGCGGTAGATGCGGACATCAGGATCGCCGGGCTGAGCTGCCACACCGGGGGAGATGATCCTGCCTCCGATCGTTCCAATCGCATATGTCTGTCCACCAACCCGGAGCACCTGTGACCCACCGTCGTTGACGTTGCCTCCCCAAACGATGCCGTCCTGAAAGATCGCCCCCGCAGTCCCACGCGGGAAGAACACGCCGGAGTTACCGGAGGTTGGTATTCTGGCCGACCAGCCGTCGTTCCTGATCCACCCCGCTACGTTGTTAATGTTGATCAGCGTGGAGACAGGCGTTCCGTTGGTCTTATAAATGCCGCTGGGCTGGTGGTTCCTCCCCAGCGTCCGGTCGCTTGCCCATGCTGAACCAGCCAGCATGGCGGTCACGACCAGAAAAATACTGAACAGCAATGTGAGTTTTTTCATGGCATGCATCCGATTAGTGTGTAGAATATTTTGACTGCATGTACAGGTCATGACAGCGCTCTCAGTAGTTGACGTTCACACCAACCCTGATCTGGCGGGGGCTGTTGAAGAGATCGCCACCCTCAAATGGATTGGCGCCGTTCAACTGGTTCTGCCAGTAGTGCTGCCTGTTGTTCAGGTTGATGGCACGGTAGAGTTCCACATAACGTGGGCCGTTGGCGGCCACGATATTTGTACTCAATGCCGGATTCGTCAGGAATCCATCGTCGTACGCAGCGCCCGAACGGGTGTACACGTTCAACACGTTCTGGGTGTTGAGCAGGTTCGAGACGTAAACGTAGAAGTTGACATCGAAGAGATCTGCAATGGAAACGGTCTTATCGACTTTAAGGTCGATCTGGAATACCCCTGGCGTGGTCTCGGAGTTGACTGCACCATCCGGCCTGCGGGTACGGGGATCGTCATCCGCAAGGATACCTCCTTCTTCCGGTCCACGCTGGCCGCCGGCGCTGTTGGCCTGTGCCTTTGTAAACGCATGACCGCTGTTGAACGAAAAGAGGATGTTGGCCCCCAGTCGCTGAAGAATCGGGCCGCCGTCGTTCTCGCCAAACCGATAGTCGATGTTGATGGTGCCACGGTGGGCCTGGTTGAACGCAAGCGGAGATATAACTGTCGGACGTATCGGGCCTGCCTCCACCGCTGAGGTTGCTGTGGTCAGGCTGGAACCTGTACCCTGTGCATCGGACAATGTGTAATTTACGAAAGCTTGCACACGCTCGACGCGACGGATCGTGACACTCAGCTCCAGACCCTTCGTGGTTGCATAGTCCCCATTCTGAAGAATGTTGTACGATGCCGTGGCGGAGCCGGACGTCGTCGTCACTTTATCGACCTGAATCTGACCTTTAATGTCCTTATAGAATGTTGTGATATCAAAGGAGGCAAAGTCGGCAAACTGCTGGGTGAACCCAATTTCATACTGTGTGGTCCGCTCCGGCTCCAGGCCCGTCCCAACCGGAACAGAGATGAAATTGCGACCGGCGAATGCAAGCGCGTACTGCGATGTACTGAGGTAGATTGCATTCAACTGAGGCGCCTGCACAAACTTGCCGTACTGGACATGGAACACGGTCCGGTCCGTCACCGGGAACGAGAACCCAATCCTTGGACTGACGGTCCGGAACGCTTTGGTCTTCTTCGTGCCGGATTCGAGAACCGTAAAGTTCACCGGATCGTACGATGGATTGGCCGGATCAATAAACTCCCAATCATCGTTGTCAAATGAGTCAAAACGGAGGCCTGCGTTCACCACGAGGTCGTTGAGCTCGAACTTGTCCTGCAAATAGCCGGAGATGTACGTCGGGTTCTTCGGACCTTCGAAGCCGTCATCTATCTGGTTACCGTAGACGTCGTACCCGTAGTTGTTTGGGAGGCCGCCAATGCGATAGAAGGCATCAAGCGCCGGTCCGCCGGTGCGAGCAACGTCGGGGTTCGAGAGCAGGGTTCCATACATTGCCTCGGAACGTCCGAAGGAATAGTTCCGGATGGTATATCGCTGATACGAGAACCCACCCTTGAACTCGTGGCTCTTCATCTCATGTGTGATATCGAGAGCGCCGCTGATGTAGTTCTGTTTCCGTTTCTGATAAGCAACGGTCGCTCCGCCATTCAGGTTCAAGCTGCCAGGACGTGTGAACGGGAAGCCGTTGACGCGAACATCCTGTGGCGACTTAAAACGCTCGAAGAAGAGGATTCCCTTAGCTGCATTGGCGGTGCTGTCGCCGTAGGAGAGGTAATCATCCTCGAAAATCGGATCGTAACGTTTGAACCGGTTGTCCTGGTAACTAAGCGTAAGGTCGTAGAATGTTGTTGGTTGCACGAAGTGAGTCACCTTTGCACTAAACAGCGCGCTGCTCTCATCCTGGTTGGGGATGCGCTGCTGGTTGAGAATATTCCGGATCGGCGTTGTGTTGAAGAGTGTCTTACTGTAATTCATGGATGCGCTCAAACGAACAATGACAGGGTTGTAATCGAACGTCAGCGTACCATTTCCTGCCCACCTTTCAAGTTTGCGTCCGGGCACCTTGCCGCCGGGGATGTTGACAGAGAATGTATCCGGCACTCCGGTGTTTGGATCGGGGTTACTTCCTGCGGCATCCTCTGCGAGATTGTCGAACACCACCGGATCCCACCATGCAACGGTCGGGTCACCCTGGAAAACATTCTGACCCGCAAGGAAGAACTTGATCTTGTCCGAAACAATCGGACCACCAAACGTTGCGGAATAATCGCTGTACCCATAGGAATATCCACCCAGGAACTTCTCACCGCCCGATGCGAAGTTGTCCGTTTCCACACGGAGCGATGCGCGGTAGTCGGTTGTTCCGGTTCTCAACTGTTGTCGGACAATACCGGAATTGGCGCCACCATACTCTGCGTTGTATCCACCCGCCTGCACCTGGAATTCCTCGAGGGCTTGGGGAACGATGGACACCAGCAGACGTCCGTTGCGAGCATCCCGTGCATCCGCACCGTCAATATAATAGCCGACCTCATCCTGGCGGCCGCCGCGGATAAAGAGCTGTCCGCCCTGCTCCACCACCCCGGCCTGAAGGGCAACAACCGATGCAATGCCGCGCACCAGAATATGGGCGAGGTCCTCAGCGCTCACCACACGGACAGCATTCGTAGCACTCTTATTCACGAGTGGCTTCTCCGCAACAATCTCAACGCCGGTGAGAGCGACGGCCTCGGTGGAGAGACTGAAATCAAGGTCCGTCGTCAGGTCGGCACTAATACGAACGTTGGAGACAGATACTGATGAGTATCCAACATACGTCGCCTTCACGGTGTAGACACCGGCGGGCACATTGAGAACCGTGTACTCGCCGTTCACGTCGGTCGCCGCGCCGTAGCTGGTTCCTTCCACTGCCACGTTCGCCCCGACGAGTGCTTCTTTGCTCTCTTTGTCAATGACCTTTCCCTTAACCTTTCCTGTCACGCCGGCGAACAGAAGCCCCGGCACCAGGAGAAGAGCAAAGAGAAGTAGAAATGGTTTTGCACGCATAGCTTCCTCCAATTGTTGAGGCGTGTTATTCAATGAAAAATTCATGGTCTCCGTACGTCATCCGTTACTTCTTCACCTGCATGACCGCGGGCTTCCCGACAGGAGGTCCTGCCGCCTGCCGATCCTGAAGCAAAGTAAGCTGAAGAGCACTCCCGGCTCCTGTTGCAATGAGTGTGTACAACTTCCCGACTTCAAAATTGGTTGCCGGCAATGTCGCAACACCAAAGCTGCTTGCGTCAACTTGAACCTGGCCTCGAATCTTTCCACCCGGGTAGTCTGTCGAGTGGAAGTTCACGTAGATGTTGCCAGCGTTGAATTCCTGCCGGAGGGCGTCAGTGAGACCCGTCGTGTCTACCCATGTCCCTGTGAATGTCGTCTTCTTGTCAGGAACGACCTGCGCGCGGATTGTGC
>JAERML010000117.1 GCA_016844425.1 Bacteroidota bacterium | reverse complement strand
TGAAGGCGTATCGCCCAGATTCGCTTCTGTGCAATTGCGCGTCGAATGATTTCAATGGCGGGGTCCTCTGATGTAACGAGGATCTCAGGTAGAATGATGTCTGAGGGCTCAAGGAAAAAATTGTACACAGTATCTGAGACGAGACGTATTCTCAGGGTATCTGCGTGGTAGCCCAGGCTACTGACGATCACAGAATAGGCGTTTGCTTCGAGTCTGATCCGGTAAGAACCATCGGCATTGGCAATCGTTCCACGGGAGGTGCCCGCTATTCGGATGTTTGCCGCAGCAACCGGTTCTTCGGATATCTTCTCTCGAATGACCCCTGTCAATAGAAAAATCTCGGCTGCCTGGACGGCCTCAGTGGCGAGCAGTGCAACCGCAATCCAAACCCATGGAAGTCGCATGATGTATGTGTAGGAAGGTAACTGTCCGACGCACGCAACGGGTGGTTCATGTTCGAATACGGGGGATGCAACATGATGTTACATCAGTATAGCGGAGGTGATGTGAGCTGTGTGGACGGCGTGGAACTCCTGACGCGCCCACGGATGTCTCCCACCGAAGACACCCGACGATGTAGCCTCCCGGCGGGCTCTATCCGAGAAACTTGCCGAGCTTCAGCTTGGAGAAGAGCCCGCTGACATGCTTTGGCGTTTCGGGGGTCGTATCGCCAGCCGTGCCCTGGAAATCTTCTTCACCAAAGATCCTCGGCGGCTTGGAAGCTTCCTGCCACAGCGCGCGTTCGCGTTCTCTTCGTTCGAGTTCTTTTTGTTGCTTCAACATTTCCAATCGTTGGTCCTGACTCATTGTCAATCCGGATTGCCCGGACCCCGGAACGCCTGTAGCGTTATTTGGGCCCGATCCATCGTTCTTGGTGGCTGCCATGGTTGTCCTTTCTGTGTTCATTGTGAGTGAAACGAACCCACCATCGGAGTCCAACTGTTGCTTGTTGGTGCGAGCATTTTCCCACACGGGAAGAACCACCTTTTCGCAAGCAAGAACATAGGGACTTGTTGGGTCGAGAAGATAGGCCTTCATGAGCGACTCAAAAGCAAAGTCGAAGGAGCCTTTTTCCAGATAGTTATTGGCAAGATTTGTAAGTTGCCGTACACGCGCCTGAACACCCTGCGGTATGATTGAACTCTCGTCCTCAGGTCCTTTGATACCGTTGAGAAACTCAGAGCCAACTGTCACTTCAAGTGCTCCGCTCTCCATGGAACCTCCTTTCTGAAGGTTCTGGATACGGTAGATGATCGCCTGGATATAGCTGTTACGAGGTTCGATCTGCTGTGCAGCCATCAACTGCTCCAGCGCAAACGAGTATTTTCTTGAAGCGATGTGTTTCTCAGCGGTTCGGATTAGATCTGTGACGTTTGCTCCCTGTGTCCAACCCCCATTTGTCCTTTTGCCATGTCGAGGCTCTCGGTGACTACCTGAGACTTTCATGTCTTGCTTCTCCCCCGTGAGACCTTTTGTGATTTGAGCTACGTAGTGCCTGCAAGAACACATCGTTGCTGTGAGGAAGATAACAGATTCATGGCTCGATGTCAAGCGTAGTCGCAAAAGATTACTATCGACGGCAATTCTTAACCCAATTGCCGGTATGGTCAAAAATACACGAATAGAAATCCATCTTTTTGAAGGTTCTTGCTTGTTTGGACCTGTCTAACCGAAACCTGGACAGCCTCCACTGTCGATGAACCTGATTCTGTGACTGGCTGACCCAAGCAGATGAAAGAAACCATGGCAAAACCAATCAAAAAGAAAGGCCCTTGCAGCTCTATAGCTCTTATGGAAAAAACTCTCTATTTTGTTGAATGTCAGATCGGTTTCCTCTCGTTGTTGTGGGCGGCGGGGCTGCAGGGATGTTTGCTGCGTGGAAGGCTGCTTCACTCGGTGTGTGCGTCCTCCTTCTTGAACGGAACAAAAAGCTCGGTATCAAACTCCTGATTTCCGGAGGTGGCAAATGCAACATCACTCACTCGGGATCAGCAGAAGAAATTCTTACCGCCTTCGAGCGTCGCGAGGCGAGATTCCTGAAGCCATCACTTTATGAGTTTTCCCCCGTCGAAGTTGTCACGATGATAGAGGATGGGGGAGTGAAGACATACACACGGGATAACGGGAGAGTTTTTCCCGTCAGCGGGAGGGCGGATGACGTGGTTGCTGCGTTGTCTGCTGAACTCCAACGTTCCGGCGTCGAGATTAGACTGCGCGCGCGAGTCGAATCTCTCAATGTTTCTGACCATCAGATCTCCGGCGTTGTGGTTGGAAGGGAGAATATCCAAACACATCATCTGGTCCTTGCGACGGGCGGGGCGTCGTATCCGAAAACTGGAACGACGGGAGATGGCTTTGCATGGGCTGCTGCAACAGGACATACCATCGTGCCAGTCCGTCCAGCTCTCGCGCCGATCACGGTGTCGCCACGACTTCCTTTGGATTGGAGGGGGGTTGCCTTACGGGATGGTTGCCTTTCCGTATACAGCAACGGTGGGAAGCTGACCGAATGGAGAGACGATATCCTGTTCACTCATGAAGGCATTTCCGGCCCGGCCGCGCTGGAGTTAAGTCGTTCTGCAGCAGAGGCTATGAACCAGGGATCGGTAGAGTTGCGCTTCGACTTTTTCCCCACTATCGACTTTCAGGAAGTAGACGAGAAAATCAACCGGGTAGTCCTGGCTCAACGGGGAAAGATGATTATTTCTATTCTTGAAGCCTGGCTTCCCAACAGAATTGTTCCCCGCCTACTGCAAGAGGCGCGGGTTGATTCGACAAAGAGAGGACATGTTCTCACCCGCGACGAACGCCGATCAATTGTGCGGATCCTGAAATCATGGAGCCTTGGAACGGTATCACGTATCGATATTGAGCGAGGTGAAGTGACAGCGGGTGGTGTCTCGCTGGACGAAATCGACCCGCGTTCCATGAGATCGCGCAAGATCCGCGGATTATACATCTGTGGTGAAGTTTTGGACATCGCGGGCCCGGTGGGTGGTTACAACCTGCAGGCAGCCTTTTCGACCGGTGTAACGGCGGGAAAAGCGGCAGGCAACGATTGGCTCTCAGAATCGGCATGATGTCGGGAATCATCGTCCGGTTGATGGTGTTCTTACAGCAACCTAGAACTTGACCGCAAATATTAACTCTGTTCATTGAAACAGTATGCCAACCCGACGAACGTTTCTTACCGCGATAGGATTGAGCCTTGTCACCCTGTCTCGGTTGTTTGGACAGGAAACGTCCCGGCGCCGAACCCGCTGGGAGATGATCGCCAACGACGAAGAGCCGGAAATCCCACACTTCAAACCGGACCCCTCTTTGTGGGATGATACTACTATCACCGCGGCGTGGATTGGGCACGCTACGGTGCTGATCAACTTTTTTGGAACGCGTATCGTTACCGACCCGGTCTTCTCCCCCCGCGTTGGACTCAACGTGGCGGACCTCTTCACGCTCGGGCCGAAACGACTTGTTCACCCCGCGCTGACATTCGATGAACTTCCACCTATCGATATCGTCCTTGTCTCCCACGCACACATGGACCATCTCGACACACCATCCCTCCGGAGATTCCCCCGCGCCACGCCGTTGGTGATGGCAAAGAATACCGTGGATGTGATTGAGGACTTTGGTTTTCAGGAAATCTATGAGCTTGATTGGGGAGAATGGACGCAGATCGGCGATGTTAGAATAGAGGCGTTTGAAGTAAAACACTTCGGCTGGCGGTATCCGTGGGAAAAAGACCGATCGAGGGGTTACCATGAAGGGCGAAGCTTCAATGCATATCTTGTTACGAAGAACGGCCGCTCCTTCGTGTTCGGCGGTGATACAGCCTACCACGAGATGTTCAAATCGCTTTCCGCACGCGCGACCACCATCGACCTTGCCATCATGCCGATCGGTGCCTACGATCCTTGGATTCATAATCATGCCAACCCCGAGCAGGCGCTCGCGATGACAGACCACATGGGTGCGTATTATATGCTGCCCATTCACTGGCGGACGTTCATCCAAAGTGAAGAGGCTACACTCGAGCCGATGCAGCGGCTGAAGGTTGCCGCAGCGTCGCAACCTGACCGCATTGTTCTCGACAGCGTCGGTCAAACATGGGCGCTTTCTTCCGCCACCGCCGGTGCCGAATTTTCGCTTGACCCTGAATCAGGGGCCTCAGTCCCCCACCGCCAATAACCCGGGAAGGACAGAATGTTCGAAGGAAAAGTCGCAGTCATCACCGGCGCTTCGTCGGGAATCGGGGCAGCGCTTGCACGTTTGCTTGCGGCCAAGGGGGCCAGGCTCGTTCTTGCTGCCCGACGAATCGACAGGCTCCAGGAGGTCGCTTCCTCTGTTCGCCCGGGGCACCACCTCGCTATTCGATGTGACGTCACCAACAAGGAGGAGGCGGAAGAGCTGATTCATCGGACAGTACGGGAGAATGGACGGATCGACTTTCTGATCAACAACGCGGGGCGCGGCCACTTCGCCAGTGTCGAAGATACGACCGACGAGATGATCGCAAACATGTTTTCAGTGAACGTTTTCTCGCTCTGGTATACAACGCGTCCTGCGCTACGATATATGAAGCGACAGGGAAACGGCCATATCATCAACATCGCGAGCATGGCCGGAAAGCTCGGTTACCCATATAATAGTGCTTACGTTGCTGCAAAACATGCGTGTGTCGGGTTCACTCATGCACTCCGGCAGGAGCTGGCTGAAACAGGTATTCACGCGAGCGTTGTGTGTCCGGCAGGAGTGCTTACCGATTGGGCAAACGTTACCGAGGGGGGGTCCATGCTGCCCATGTTCTCGGAGTCAGGACCTATCATCAAGAAGATTGCCGCGCAACGAGGCGTACCCCTTCCACCGATTGAGGGACTCCTGCCGCCGGAAGACGTTGCGGAGAAAATCGTGGAGTGTATACGACATCCGGTAGCCGAAGTATACACGCACAAAGGGTCGCGGGAGTTTGTTATTCTTGCGGCCGGACTTCGGGAGAAGGCAGAGGCGCATCAGCTCCCGGTAGTGCTGGGAGAGCGGCAGGTATATGAGAAAATGAAGGGACGGAAATCCACAACATGATTCCCAAGAAATCTGTCCACGAAATTGATCCTTTGCAGCTGGTAGAGCCACTCCTCGACGATGAGGATTGGAAGGATTACCTACGCGGTTGGCAACTGTTCAACGAGAGGAAGTTCTGGCATGCGCACGAAGCATGGGAACAGGTGTGGAAGCGAAGCTCATCCGAGAGCCGGATATTCTTCCAGGGCATCATCCAGCTTGCCGCAGCATACCACTTGTTGACGGTGCCGCTGCGCTACAACGGGATGATGCGGAACTTTGAAAAGGCGGAAGAAAAGCTGGGACTCTTTCCTACCATATTCCTTGGCGCTGACGTCAAGAACCTTCTCGA
>JAERML010000116.1 GCA_016844425.1 Bacteroidota bacterium | reverse complement strand
GGGTCGATCCCCGGTCTACCGGGTTGTGAATGTAAGCAGTTCGTGAGTTGGGATAGTAACCCGTGAAGTTCCTCTGGTAGTAAAGCGAAGAATTCAAGGGACCGACGTCCGCTTCAAAGAAGAACCCCACATAAGCACTATCGATGAGCTTCGTCCCAATGTTGATGATCTTGTATTCGACAATCATGATCGCATCGGCATACGTGTCATTCCAGACGTATGAACTCTGGATCACCTTCAAGTTGAGCGGAATATGGTTGGCAGGGTTTGGGGCACGATAAAAATAGTCCGAGTACGTCATGTAGAAATCGTTATCGGAAATGGGTTTGTACGGAATCGCCCCACCCCAATAGGCATCCCATGCGGCAGGCTTGGGAGCGTTTTTTCCGTTGATCCTGAAGATCGTGTCAGCACGACTGGAGGATGGGAAAAACTCATTCAACGGGCCCGACCATCCTTCATATGCTGTGCTGACGGCTCTAATCGGGGGAAATGTCCCAACCTGCGCGGTATCCAAAAGGCCGCCCACCCAAATGCCAGCTCCAAACAAGTGCTCGTATGGCTGACCCACCGGGTATTCCAATCCAAGAAGGCCAGTGCTTGTGGCAGGGTCAGGAGGGTCATATGCCTGACGACCGAACGTACCGGTGTTGTCCATTTGGGTTTTCATCGAGAACCCTTGCTTGGCTACGACGACGTTCGACCCCGCGGGTTGCGCGGCCGCTTGAAGAGCCGCCAGGCAGAGTGAAGCAGCAAAGGGTAGTGTGTATCTTGTCATTGATAACTCATTCTAGTAGTGAGTCTTCTAATTCCAGTTCACTTTCATACCAAGGGATATCTGGCGCGGAGCCCTGAAGATAAATGGTGGAACCCGGGAATCGAATGCCTCTCCGCCACGAATCCCCTCGGAGCGTGCGCCACTCCAAGAGTAAATGTTCTTGGGATTTGTCGGCACAAAATCCCCATAGGCAATCGGGCGCCCTGTAAGAGAATTAAAGCCACCGCCGTTCAAATCAACATTTCGGCGGTTCAACAGATTGGTCACGTCCAACGTAAACGTCACATTAAGATTGTCAAGGAAATTAAATCCTTTGAAAAAAGAGATGTTCACTTCCGAAGTGTACGGCCCGTCGCCAGTATTCTTGAGGTATGCATCCTCAAGGTTCCCACTCCGGGCAAGATTGAACGGCGTATACGGGAACCCGCTTCCGAAATTCCAGGTGACAGATGCGCCCCAATTGTTGAGAGGAATTCCAAACACTTCGTAGTCCTCTTTGGGCCCTACCCGATATCCGAGGAACACATTCACCGTGTGCTGCTGATCGTAGTCCAAACGCGTCTCCCGTGGAAGTCCAAAGAGATTTGGATTCGCCTGAACAGCGAACGGATCCGACGCACGGCCCTTTGCAAGCTGGAACGTATAGCCAAGGCTTCCGGAATAGTGGTAACTGAGACCCTTGTTCAAGATGATCTCAAAACCGCGTGTGCTCGCATAATCCAGGTTGACGTACTTGTCAAATTCCTTCCGGTTTTTCAGCCGGATCCGACGGAATGCCACGTAATCAAAAATATCCTTGTAATACCCACGAATACCAAGCGACAGGTCATCAAAAATCAACTGATCAAACCCCGCTTCATACTGAATGGTTTTTTGGGGCTTGAGAGATGGGTTGCCAATGAAGTTGCCGGACAATTGAGTGATGATCGGATAGCGGAAGAGCTGCTCGCGTTCCGGATACTGGAGAAAGTGACCATAGTTAAAATAAAACACGGTCCGGGCAGAAACAGGATATCCAATGGCAAGCCGGGGACTGACATAACCGCGGACAAGTTGCGAGAAGAACGATTCATTCTCAAGCCAGTCGGCTGGTTCCTTCTTATCGTTGGGATTGTTCGTCACCAACTCATATTGTTGCACGAAATCGTCGGCAAAGACCTGCTTGCCAAGGTAGAAGAAGTCGTACCTCAGCCCGATCTTGATGTTGATGCTGCTGAACTCAATATTATCCTGCACGTACAGCGCCCCACGGCTTGGAAGATTGTTCGACACCCATCGAGCGAGACCATACCCCGGATAGTCTCCCCGTGTGGTGTCAAATCCGGGTGAGGTCGGATCGGGACTCAGCAACGGGTACGAGATCACGGTGGATTGAATATGTTCGTAGTTGTACTCGAACCCCGTTTTCAAGAAATGGAGGGGGTGAATCTGTGAATTGAAATCGAACTTGACGCTCCAAATAACGGTATTGTTCTGGGACCATCCCTGGTCGCTACCAATATCATTGAAGCCGTCGTAGTTCTGGTCGCGATAGTACAACGTGGCGTAATTCGTCACCGCGGAATATCGATCAGGCGGGAGACCGGCAACGTTGGAAGACTTGTCTGTTTCCAGGCGGCTGACATAACCTTTCAACAGAGAATTTGTTCCAAGGATGTGGGTCCACTGCATCACATTCTGCGTCGTGAGGTTGGTATTTGTCCTGCTTGAGTCATACCGATCTCGCCATGAATACCCTCCCGAAAGGGGGCGGGCTGAACTGGTGTTTGCGCGGTAACTGAAGGCGAACTGATCGTTATCACCGATAACGTATGACACTTTGGTATTGAATGAAAAGTCGTTGCTTTGCTTGTCCGTATACGTAAACCCAAGGCCGTTCAGGAGGCTTCCCCAGAATCCCGCGAACTTCACCTTTCTCTTCAGCGGGTTGTAGAATTGCTGTGTGCTGTAGCTGTACGGACCATCCGCCTGGTTGAAGTTGGAACTCATGAAAAACGACATCTTTCCAGGAAATTCTACACCAAGCGACGGAAGCAGATAGCTGGTAATTGGCTCCGGGCCTCCGATATTTGCCGCATAGTACCGCTCGCCAAATCCACTGCTGCCGATCGCATCTGTGCGGTACTGTGCCGTCCCGCTGAAGATCTCACTTCCGGATTTTGTCGTAATATTCACAACACCGGATTGCGCGTTACCATATTCAGCATCGAGGCCGCTGCTCGACACGCTCACAGACTGGATTGCATTCGCAGCAACTGAAAGCGCGCCACCGCCGGTGGCATTGCCGGAGTAGAGTTGTTGCAACTGTTCATTGGCTGTACTCGTACCGGCCGGACCGCTTGAGCCCGAAACATCATTGACGACAACACCGTCAATCAAAATTGAGGTCTCGTTCGCCCGCCCGCCGCGGAGAAATAGCTGATTGCCAAACTTCACAACGCCAGCTTGAAGACCAAGCACATCTTCAACACCCTTAAGATTGGGGAGTTGCTCTATCTTGTCTTTGTTAAAGGTTTGATCACCAGCCGTTTTCTTCACATCCACCATGGGTGGCTGTCCTTCAACTGTAACGCCTTCCTTCTCGATAAGGGTGCTGGCAAGCTTGAAGTCTAAAACAGTCGTCTCGTCGGCATTGATCGTGACCTTTTTTGCTTCAATGGTTCGATATCCTAAAAGGGACGCGCGGAGTGCATACACACCGGGTGTGACACCCGTGATCGAGTACTCACCTTTGTCATTCGTGACTGCACCTCGACCACTCCCCACCACCAGCACATTCACCATAAGGAGCGATTCACCCGTCGTAAGGTCCGTGACTTTACCCTTGATGTTGCCCGTGGTGCCTCCCCATGCGGGCAACGAACTGGACAGGAGCAAACTCAAGGCAACAGCACATCGGACAATGGCTTTGACATGCGACGTCATTCTAGTTCTCCTCATGGGGCGGGGATTTCTTTGACATCAAAGAACGCTCGCCGCAAGGTCTGGATCATGACATCCCTCGGCGCATAGTACAACGGGAACCCGAAGTAGACCACCGAATACGTTGCGCGTGCCGGTGGAATCGGCGGCGGGGCAAGGAACCGGATTCCGATGGGCGCGCCCTCAAAGAATGGATCATTGCTTCTGGAGTCGAAGTACGTAATCGTCTCGGCAAACCCGCGGGGAAAGTTGACGGGAATCCATCGAATTGCCCCCATGGAATCTGCGGCGAGCTTGGTCGAATCGAGAAGAACATCTGGATAACCGTAGGCTGACCCGGACCGCCCTCGGACCCCTACAAAGTCCAGGGCGGAATTCATAATGATCGGCGAAGTGAGCGTTACAGGGATGGTATGAAAGACGTCCGTCGCCCAGGTGGGGAAGTCAAAAATTCCCCGCATAGGGTTCGAAGATGAACTCCAAATAAGATTTCCCCCTGCATTCAAGTAATTCCCCACCGCAATTTCCTCAGCCGGGTTGAAGATCTGCTGTGCCGCGGTGTTTGGGCCCGCTATATACTGCTCTTGCAACACGAGAATGGTAGTATATTTCCCAAGTGTGTCCAGCGGCGGGAAATTGCTGCCATAAGCAGTTGTCCTCCATATGGAGTATCTGCCTGCCAACTCAGGAATCGAATTGAGCACATCCTGATAAACACTCTCAACTTGTGCCACTGTTGGAAACCCTCTCGTGCCGTTTCCGTCTCGATCATTGTTAATAACCAGGAGCCGCTTCTGATAACCCGCCTCATCAATTGGTGGAACGATTACCGAAAATGGTCGCGAGACAATGGGACTGAGGACGCCCCACCGGTTACGTGCGCGGACATAGAAAACATGGTTGCTGCGCCCGGTCACGAGCGGCTTGAATTCCAGGGCGGTGATATATGCCTCTGTGCTGGCAGACCACTCCGACCAACCATTCACCGAGTCATCGACATTGTACGAGAAATCGATCCCGAAAGAGTTGTTAGGGTCGAGGGATCGGTAGATGAACTTCAGTCCGAGCCATCGCTCAGTCGCAGTGCGGATTGCCATAGAATTGGGGGCAGGGATAATGTCAATCACGGCTACAGATCCCGGCGACACGAGCGTCCAGAAATTGACCGTTGCGGGGGTCGGATCAATCTCGTCGCTATTGTCTATGGACGCAACCTCAAACCTGTGAAGATTGCTGTCGGCCGGCGAGAAGAAAATAAAAGTCCCTGTGTTTGGGGCCTGAATCACCAAACGATCAGCACCCACTATAGAATCTGTTGCAACGATGCCTGTTCGATAGGGGACAGCGAATGGGCGGCGCGTGGCAAGGGAGTCACCAATCACGCGCAGCTCGGCATCATCCTGGTTGAGTGTCGCCAGAAAATCGTAGACCCTGAAGATGGAACCAGGGGTTCCCCGGATGATAATGGAATTTTCCCAACCAGTCTTAATGATGTTCAGGACAGTGGTCCAGTCAGGTGGATTAGGGAACGGGACGTTCGGACGGGTGGAGGTCCACCGATATCGAAATCCAATGATATAGCCATCGGGGTCATCGCCAAGCCAGTACAACTGCTGTTCAGGGAAGGTCCCCTGTCGGATGTACAGCGCCGTGGTGTCATTCGCCGGGACATTGGCAAGGCGGGTTTCAGGAACAGTGTTCCCATTCGCGGGTCCTTCCGGATACTT
>JAERML010000115.1 GCA_016844425.1 Bacteroidota bacterium | reverse complement strand
TGCCAGAATTCACTGCTCTTTAGAATGTTGCCATGCCCGCCCTGATTATGGGAAAAAAGCTTGCGCAGGTGAAGCCCAGGGCTGGAGAATTGCTCCAGGAGATCGGTCTAGAAGGGAAAGAAGGTCAAAAGCCCACCAAACTCTCCGGGGGAGAACAGCAGAGGGTTGCGGTCGCCCGGGCTCTGATGAATGCACCCCGGGTCGTTCTTGCTGACGAACCCACGGGGAACCTCGATACGGCCAATGCTCAGCTTCTACACGACCTGCTCTGGGATTTGAGCCGGAAGTTGGAAACCACATTCATTGTGGTAACGCATAACGAATCTCTTGCAAAGAAGGCCGATCGCGTAGTCCGGATTCAGGATGGAGTGATACAAACTTCATAGTTGGCGGCAGGCTGCTCATACTATCCTGCAACTGACTCCACTAAGATTTTACTTGACAATGGCTGGGATTTGTGTAAATTTACAACAGACCTTTACGACAGTTTCTCCCCTGACTGTTGTAAGCAAAGGGTCCAGCCCGGCGTTCCCCCCAACGCTGGGCTTTTGTTTTCACCATGAGCCCTCGTTGATTTCGGCGGCTCGTTGTATCCTAGATGAACAACGGTAGGAGGCACGAATGGCGAAGCCAATCCGGCGACGAGAAGCAAAGCGCAAGGCATTTAGCGATGAACACATCCCGCTCACGAAGACAAATTTTGTCATCATGGGGATCGGGCTGGTCGTGATCATCGCAGGATACCTCGCGATGTACAAGCAACCAGTGGAAGGATTCCTCCCCGTTGTTCTTGCACCGATCTTGCTCGTGCTCGGTTACTGCGTGATTATTCCTTTGGGAATTTTGTACAAAAAGTCTTATATTAAGTCGAACGAGCCGTCGGCTGGCCAGACATCCGGACAGGAGTGACAGCGGAATCCGGAGTAACCCATTGCGCGGGCGTGTAGCTCAGGGGTAGAGCATCTGCCTTTTAAGCAGAGGGTCGGTGGTTCGAGCCCACCCACGCTCACGATTGATTCCCTCACTTACTTGCGGTCACTAAGCAAGTAACAGTTTCGTATGGAATGGTGATATACGCGGAAGTGGCGAAATTGGCAGACGCACCATCTTGAGGGGGTGGCGCCCACAAGGCATGCGGGTTCAAGTCCCGCCTTCCGCACTCGCAAGCCTCGATTGTTTTTCCATCGAGGCTTTTCTGTCTTTTGTGCAGCATGTAGCCCATATCTATGGCCGCTCAAGACATGCCCCGTAACCTGATTCTTCTTGCGATCCACGCTTCTGCCGGCGACCTCAAGAGGTCGCGAGATCTTATGCTAAGATCTCGGTTCCAGCGGCTTCCTTTCCCCAAAATCGCACAGACAATTCTCGAGATTCACCTCTTTGCTGGGTTCCCTGCGGCCATTGAGGCTTTGATTCTCTTGCGCCAGTGTCCTCTAGGGAAAGCACAGAAGACACGTCCAGACCGAAGCACACGAAAGTTATACTACGAAAGGGGGGTGAAGGTATGCCGTCAAGTATATGGCGAGAACTTCAAAAAGCTGATGAAGAACATGCAGTGCCTCCACCCGGACCTGGCCCGGTGGATCATTGATGGATACGGGAAAGTCCTGGCGAGGCCCGGACTCACATTGCTTGAGCGCGAACTCATTGCTGTCGGAGTGCTTGCAGCCGGTGGTTGGCTGAGACAATTGGAGTCTCATTTGAAGGGTGTTGCTAACGTGTGAGGGAATCGTCAAACACTATTGAAAACATTGGAGATTATCCGCCCGTTTGTGAAACCGGTAAGGCTACGTATGTCGACTCATTGTTCGCAAGGGTGGTCGGAATGGTAAAAATCCCAAAAAGAGCTTGACTTTATGGGGGTCGCGCTTTATATTCTTACAGCATATCTCCAGTTCTATTCCAATGCCCACTCGATTCTTATCGGTTTTTCTTCTGACCCTTCTCATTTCCACCGTTGCGCTTGGTGGAGTCGTCAAGGAGGGGACATTCTCTGCGAGCAGCAATGGCGAGAATATCGTCATTCGTTGGCTCAGTGAACAGGAGGCCGGTGTTGTCCGCTACGAGCTAGAACGGAAAGCAGGAGTGAACGGACAGTTCTTCCTGTTGGTTCAGATCGCTCCAAGAGGAGATAATTCTTCGTATGACTACGTTGACGACGCAGCATTCAGGGTGACGACAGAGACACTGTACCAGTACCGCATTAAGGTAGTTTTTGCTGACGGGTCGTCGTTGTACTTTGGTCCCATCAGCGTGAGCCATACTGTGAATAATGTCCGGAAGACGTGGGGCAGCATTAAAGCAATGTTCCGCTGAGGCCGGTTTGATGAAGCTGAGTTTATCTGCATTCCAAGGCGATACTGTAGTGTCGCCTTTTTTGTTGCCGGTTTCGTGTGCAGCTTCTTAAGCCGATTGTTCTCGCGTCGCAGTCGCCACGCAGGATCGCGCTCCTCAAGCAGATCGGTTTGCATCCCGATGTGATTCCCAGCCGCATTTCTGAAGAGTTTGATCCCTTGCTGACTGCGGCAGAGAACACGAAACGCCTCGCACTGGAAAAGGCACAGGAGGTGGGGCGAGGGCTTGAAAATGCTCTCGTCGTTGGCGCCGACACCACGGTTGTTCTCGCGGACCAGGTGTTGGCAAAACCAACCGACCCCGAAGATGCCATACGAATGCTGGAACTGCTCAGCGGGCGGACACACGTCGTGCATACCGGGTTTGCACTCCTTGATCGTCCTTCCGACCGCTACGTGGTGGACGTTGAAACAACCATTGTGACATTCCGGAACCTGCCACGCAGTGAGATCGAAGCGTATGTGGCAACGGGCTCCCCCATGGACAAAGCCGGCGCATATGGAATCCAGGACGATTACGGCGCGGTGTTCGTGTCACGGATAGAAGGATGTTTCTATAACGTGGTAGGTTTTCCTCTGTCGAGGTTCTATACACAACTTGTAGAGTTTCAATCGCAATTGAGTTCTGATAAGGGCTGAGAGCCATGTCAAGAAAAATTCGAGTGCTTGTTGCAAAGGTCGGCCTCGATGGACACGACCGGGGTGCAAAGGTGGTAGCTGCGGCCCTGCGCGACGCGGGAATGGAAGTGATCTACACGGGGCTTCGCAAGACGCCCGAGATGATTGTGGAGGCTGCACTTCAGGAGGACGTCGACGCAATTGGCGTGAGCATCCTGAGTGGCGCACACATGACGGTGTTTCCAAAAATCCTGAATCTGTTGAAGCAGAAAGGGCTGGACGATGTTCTCTTGTTCGGGGGGGGTATTATTCCCGACAAGGACATCTTGGAGTTGGACAAGCTTGGCATAGGAGCCATCTTCACACCGGGCGCCTCGACGACATCCATCATCGAGTATATCACGAAGTGGGTGGAGGAACACAGAAACTGATTCGATTCAATGCCTCCTGAAAGCAGACATCCCTTCCTTGCGGAAGGGATGTTCGCATTCTTGGTTATGGCTGAAGGCAATAGGCGGCTACACCTTTGCAACGTTGACGGCCTGTAATCCTTTCGCACCCTGCTCTACGTCGAACTGCACCGTATCTCCCTCCGTGAGACTCTTGTACCCGTCGCCGGCGATCGACTTGAAGTGCACAAAGAGATCTTCACCGCTCTCTCGCGTGATGAAGCCGTACCCCTTCGCGTTGTTGAACCACTTCACAGTACCTTTTTCCATACGCGTGCACCCTTTCTTCGATGATGAAGTGAATGTGACACCTTCCTTCCTGCTCATCCGGTCATCGGATTCCACGCGCAGCACTCTGTAACTCGAGCAGCCTCGCTCTTGAAACAGACGGTGTTCCGTAAATTGTGTGGGAATGTTAACAAACGGTTTTGAGAAACGCAAGCTACGTTATTCCTCGAGCCATATGCCAGGCTGGGCGGGTTCGTCGTCTGTTCCAGCGGCGCTGCTGTCCGCCGGGAGATCGAGGGTCAGAAGCGTGATTCCTGTTGGGCTGAACGGGAAAAGGTCGTCTGCTGAAAAAACCGAGCGGAAGTCCTGGGGGAGGAAGACGGGCTTGAACTTCTCTGAAAACTCATCAAGTCGTCGGAGGTAGAAAGGCACATTTTCATCGGGAAAGTTCGGGTCCCAATCTTCCGCCGGTTTGCAGTTCTCGAACGACCTCGGACTCGGGTCATTGCCGGTCATACGCTGCACTCTTGTTCCTCTTGCCCGATTCCACATCCAACCGGTACCGTTCAAGGGGGTCTTTGAGCGCCTCGATTCGTGAGAAGTCCTTAACATCCAGTTTATGCTCTTCGATGGTGCGGTGGAGTCCCGTGTAAAGTGTGTGAAGTCCCTCTATGTTATTGTTCAACAAACACTCAATGCACTGCAAAATGTAGTGCCGCCCAAAGCGCTCCATGCTGCGGGATGTAAGGGAAGATCCTTTGGTTTTGATTTTGTTGTCGTAACCCAAGAGAGCGTAATTCTTCTTCTTATAGCTGAGCATCTTCTGGTACCGGCCATCCAGGGCCACGGTGATGCCTTGCGGCATCTGACGGGAGAGTTCCTCAACGAAGTTCTGTTGGTCACGCTCTTCCTCGATCCCTTCCGGGGGGACAAAGAAAACGCCATCCGTGTCCACCTCAATGACCTTCCCCCCTCGCTGCTGTATATACGCCATCATCTGTCGTAACAACTCCTGGCCTGTCCTGGTCACAACATCGGCCTGAGCATAGTCGTTGAAAATAGCTCGACCATATCCCAGGTAGCCGTAAAACGAGTTGATCACAATCTTGAGAGACGATTGCATGGCATCCAGACGGGATTTCTCGCGGGGGTCGGTTTCTCCTTTCATCTTTCGTTTGGTGTCCAGACGCATCGTTGTGAAGTTTCGCAGCAGCTCCTGAAATATGCCTTTTACATCTGAGGCAGGAGCAATTGCACGACTTAGCATGATGGATGGATACAGAGATTCCACATCGACATGCAGTACCGGCCCCACGATGCCAGCGACGAACACATCGGTGTACCCGCCAGTCGTCTGCACTCCCTCGGAAGGTTTGGGAAGGGAATGCTTCTCTCGAAGGTACTCGCGTACCATCAGACTCTCGATCTTGATCGCCGATCCACTCCGAACAACTTGTGCGTACCCGAAAGGAACGATCTGCGTGAGATAGAACGATGAACCGGAGAGCAGTTCACTGAGTCTGCGGGTTTCAGTCACGTCATCGAGTGCATACCGCATCAGCGGCTCAACGTCGTGGTCCCAGTGCCACGAGATCTTGTCGCCTGCAATGTAGGTCCGTTCGGGTGCGGCGATGCCGAAGTAGCGGGCGGCGTATTTCAGGCCGTAGCTTTCCATATCACGTTTGCCGGTGTCATAATTCTGCACCAGCATATAGGTGTCGACCACATGGCGTCCGGCGATCTCTGTGAGGGTATACTCAAAAGAGCGCTCGGCAAAGGATGTGCGGGTATCATACGTTCGTGGTGCGGAACCGTCTCTCCCTACGGTCAGGGCTACGTTGTGAAGTTCGCATCGCTTGAGGATATAGGGAATGTCGAAGTTGTAGATGTTGTGTCCTTCGATGACGTCAGGGTTCTTCTCGAGGATAATCCGGCGGAGTTCAAGCAACATCTCGCGCTCGTTCATCTTCTTGCCATCGATGACGTGTTCCCACCCCAGGTTGTCGGAAAGCGCAATCAGGATGATCCTGTCACCGGCCCTGCCTGCATTGCTAAAGCGGAATCGGGGAGAAGTATATGTCTCAATATCCAGTTGGAGTCGGTGGACCTCATCGAACGTCATCCCTTTGAACAATGTCCGTCCGGACTGTAGGAGATATTGCGTAACGGGGTCGGAAAAAAGATACAGAATGTCAAGGTTGGTGTAGCTTTCAGCTTTCGTAATCGCGGTGCGGTTGTATTGCTCAAGAATATAACGCACCGCCTCCCAGAGTGTCGTCCACTCCTCGAATGCGCAGAGATACTGGTAGAAGCCATCGCCATCCAGTTTCTTGATCCAGTGCTTTCTGGAGAATCCATCAATGAACCGTTTCTCAGCAAGGAAGAAGAACGGGAAGAACCTATCATCCACGAACCGCACCCCGCCGCGTTCCCGAAAATAGAGGCGCATCGTGCTGTCATCCTGTGGGTGAACGGCGACGATGCGCTGGTCGTTGTTGTGACCGTAGAGTAAGGGATTCATTGCTCCCGCTATTTCTTCTTGGTGTAGTTCTCCAGGAAGGGCGCGATCAAGTCGATCGGGATAGGGAAGATGGTGGTAGAATTGTTCTCAGACGCGATTTCCGTGAGGGTCTGCAGGTACCGGAGCTGGAGTGCCATGGGATGGCTCTCGATGATCTTCGCAGCGTCCGCGAGTCTTTGGGAAGCCTGGTACTCGCCTTCCGCGTGAATGATCTTTGCGCGTCGTTCCCTCTCTGCCTCGGCTTGACGGGCCATCGCCCGTTGCATTTCGACCGGCAGGTCGATGTGTTTCACCTCGACATTTGACACCTTGATCCCCCACGGCTCCGTTTGGTGGTCGATAATCTTTTGCAGTTCCGCGTTAATCTTGTCCCGCTGGGCCAGGAGTTCATCCAGCTCCGATTGCCCGAGAATACTGCGGAGTGTGGTCTGGGAAAGTTGAGAGGTTGCAAAGAGATAGTTCTCCACATCGACGATCGCCTTGTCCGGCTGTACCACGCGGAAATACAGAACGGCATTGACCTTGATGGAGACGTTGTCCTTGGTGATGACGTCCTGCGGTGGCACATCCATCACCACCGTCCGGAGGCTGACCTTTACAAGCTTGTCCACAAGCGGAATGAGAAGGATAAGTCCCGGTCCCTTTACGGCGATCAAACGTCCGAGACGGAACACCACACCCCGTTCATACTCACGCAGGATACGGATCGCATTCGCGAGAATGATAACGGCGAAGATGATGACGACGACGAACACAGCGCTCATAGCTTCCATGTGCTTCCTTTCGGTGTTAGGTTAGATGTTCTTGACGACGGTAAGGCGGAGGTCGTGGATCTGATGAATCTTGACCTTCGTCCCTTTCTTGATCTTTCCTTCAGCGCTTGTTGCGGCCCAGATCTCACCGTGAACGCGCACCCGACCCTCCGGATTCAGGTCGGAGAGTGCCTCGCCGATTTCTCCGACGATTCCTTCCACACCGGTGGTTGGTTTCCTTCGTTGTGCTTTGATGCCAAAGCCGATGGCCACGGCAAAGAACAGCGCAGTTAGCAACACAGCCGGGACGATAATCCCCCATGAAATTGAGATGAACTCGAGGGAAGAATCGGAGTCAACCAGCATGATTGAGCCAAGGAACAGTGCGACAATACCCCCCAGGGAGAGAAGGCCATAGCTTGTGATTTTGATCTCCAGGATAAACAGGATGATGCCGACGACGATCAACGCAAGTCCCGCATAGTTGATTGGGAGTGTGTGGAGCGAGTAAAAGGCGAGGATCAAAGAGATGGCCCCGACAACGCCGGGGAGAATAGTGCCGGGATTGTAGAGTTCAAACATGAGGCCATAAATGCCGAGAAGAAAAAAGATATAAGCAATGTTGGGATCACTGAGAACATTGAGGATTTGGTGCCGCCAATCCATCTCACGCTCAATGATATCTGCGGAGGCGGTGCTGAGTGAATGCATGGTGCCATCGATGGCCACTTCGCGTCCATCTATTTCCTTCAACAGCTCATCGAGCGACGATGCGACGAGATCAATCACACTGTCCCGAAGGGCCTCTGTCTCAGTAATGGAGATGCTTTTGCGGACAGCATCTTCCGCCCACCGGACATTCCTGTGGCGCTTTTCGCTGATGGTTCGAATGAATGCGGCAGCATCGTTGGTGGCTTTCTCGTTCATGATCGAATCCTTTTCCCCGCCTTGCATACCCACCGGGTGCGCAGCGCCGATGTTCGTGCCGGGTGCCATAGCCGCGATATGTGCCGCCAGGGTAATGAAAACGCCGGCCGAGGCGCTCTGTGCCCCGGAAGGGGAGACGTAGACAACTACGGGGATTTTCGCGGTGAGAAGATCGGACACCATGACGCGTGTGGATTTCAGGAGCCCCCCCGGCGTGTTGAGTCGAACAACCAGGCACTCTGCTCCCGCGTTGGTAGCGTTGGCGATCCCCTCGTGGAGATAGTCCGCGCTAGCCGGATTGATGGTGCCGTCAATAGTGACGACGTGAACGGTCTGCGCGAATGCAGAGCAGGCGAGAACAAAGAAGAGAGGAAACAGAAGGCGTGCGACGGTACGGTTCAAGGCAAAGCTCCTCGCTCGCAACGAAGCGGGCTTGAAATGGGGCAGGCATCCTCAGGTGTTTGAGGAGAATCTTCTCGCGGAGAGGGTGGGATTCGAACCCACGATACCGTTGCCGGTATACCACCTTTCCAGGGTGGCCAATTCAACCGCTCTTGCACCTCTCCAGATGCTGACTACTGTTCCCGTGTGTATTGAGGGAGATTTTGCTTCAACCACGATCTGCCAGCGCCGGTCTTCAAGAATGTTTCTCGTTTCCGCGCCGCCGACAAATCTGAAAACTCTTCAGAATGAACTATGCTCCAAGGAATTCCCCCCTTGGTGAATCGATTTCTTCCGTTGTTGTGTTCAGCTAGACGACGTTCTACATCTTTGGTGCAGCCAACATAACGCTTCTGCAGTTTGTAACTCCACAAGATGTAGACGTAGAACATGACTCATCATTTGATCGGGATGGGATTCCCCGCCGGAGGCGGATGCGCTTTTGGCGCAGAACCCACGATACCGTTGCCGGTATACCACCTTTCCAGGGTGGCCAATTCTGCGCCGGAGGCGCATGAGCCTTTGGCTCAAACCACTCTTGCACCTCTCCAGGCACAGTAAAAGGTTCATTTGAAATTGCCCTCGCCGGTGATTATGCGTACGGCTTGACTCAAGCATTCCAAATGATCTGGAGTGTTCGGTGGCAAAAATATACAAAGATCAGGGAGGAAATGCAATGAAGCGCATTGCGGCAATCTTTGATATTGGGACAAAACGTTTTATATTCTTCCACACAGTCTGCGATTTTCACCACTCCACCGGTATGTCCGAACCTAGCGCAATGTTCAAGAGTGCCCTCTGGAATCACGCCGGCCGCGTGGTAGAATACTTCCTCATCTATGTCACGTCCGTTCTGATCGCCCGTTCGCTTGGAGTGGAAGGCAACGGGACGTTCGCCAGCCTTATCAGTATTTCCCAGTTGTTGATGGTGATTGCGTCTTTCGGACTCGAAACATCATTGAACAAGCACATTCCCCAGCTGCCTGAAGAGAACCGGGCAGCTCGTCTTCGATATCTGGTTCGCCGGGTCTTGCTTGTCCGCTTTGGACTTGTGGTGTTCTGTTCTTTGGGAATGTTTGGAATCGCATGGAATCTCTGGAGTCCTGCGACAAATTTTGCGGTCGGATATCTCTGGCTGCTGGTTGGCTACGCTGCAGTGAGGTCTCTGGCGTCGATTGCGACGATGGTTTTGGTTGCCCAGCTTAAGACTGGTCTTTCGGCGAAAGTGAATCTCGCGGCCCGTTTGCTCGAATGTGGAGGTGTGGTGGTGCTTTGGAGCATAGGTATTGATGCGGCGGGGATTCTCCTTCT
>JAERML010000334.1:2326-2674 GCA_016844425.1 Bacteroidota bacterium | reverse complement strand
GTTGAGTGCGATGTGGGTTGCACTTGCCCTCCTGTTCAACGTGTTCATCTACTTCATGTATGAGAACCAGTGGCTTGGAGCCGGTCAAATGGGTCCGCGCCAACTCTCGGGAAGTGAAGCCGCACTGCAATTTCTGACAGGCTATCTTGTCGAGGAGTCGCTCTCCGTGGACAACATCTTCGTCTTCGTTGTCATCTTCACATACTTCGGCGTGCCCGGGAAGTATCAACACAAGATCCTGTTTTGGGGGGTCCTCGGCGCAATTGTTATGCGGTTCGTTTTCATCGTTACCGGTGCTGTGTTGATTGCGAAGTTCGAGTGGATACTCTACATTTTCGGCGCGATCCT
>JAERML010000334.1:0-2281 GCA_016844425.1 Bacteroidota bacterium | reverse complement strand
AGTGGATACTCTACATTTTCGGCGCGATCCTCGTCTTTAGCGGCTGGAAAATGATGATGCAACAAGAGATGGAGGTCCACCCCGAAAAGAACATCTTTATCCGGCTGGCAAAGAAATGGTTCCCCGTGACGGAAGGCTTTGACCCTCCGAAGTTCTTTGTCCGGAAAGGTGGCAAGCTGTGGATCACGCCTCTCTTCATCGTTCTGATCACTGTTGAGACAACGGATGTCGTCTTTGCTGTCGATTCCATTCCCGCCGTCTTCGGCATCACGAGGGATCCGTTCATCGTCTACTCATCCAACATGTTTGCCATTCTCGGCCTGCGTTCAATCTATTTTGTTCTTGCCGGGATCATGGGATCATTCCACTACCTCAAGTACGGCCTTTCGACCATCCTCATCTTTATCGGTTTGAAGATGCTCATCGCGGATTTGTTCCATATCCCGATCGGAGTATCTCTGGGAGTTGTGGGAGGGGTCCTGCTCACGTCTGTGGGCATGTCCATCGTCCGGAATCGGCGGCTGGCTGGGAAGAAGAAGTAGCTGTCGGGGTGGACAAGGAGAGTGTGCTATGAATGACTTCGTGCGAATGGTACGCGGCTGGCTTAGTGGGCGTTACCGGGTAACACCGTGGCGGTCGGTGTTCGTGCTGCTCCTGGTTGCCGTGTACGCTATAAACCCGTTTGATTTTATTCCCGACTGGCTGCCGGTCATTGGCGTGATTGACGATGCGGCCATGGTGGGCTTCCTGATCCGTTCACTCAGGAAGGACGTAGAAGAGTTCAGAGAATGGGAAGGTCTTGCCCACCGCTGAGTGCGCCAGAAGCTTCCAACGGCAAAGCCCGTCTTCTCGATTGAAGACGGGCTTGTATGTTTGAAATGTATCGTTCCTATTCGTACACTGTCGACAGCTTTTCCGGCCTAATCGCCGAACCGGGCCTTCCGGCATCGGGAATGTCCTGCGCATCACGGACGGCCATGGCGGTGAGGTTCACAATGTCCGCCACTTCGTTGCCGGGAATCAACATATACACCGGCTTCCGCATCCCGAGCAGGATGGGACCATACGACTCCGCTCCGCCAAGACGGGCAAGGAGCTTGGTCGCAATATTCGCCGATTCGAGGTTCGGACAGATGAGCAGGTTGGCCCCCTTCTTCAGCGTGCTGAACGGGTAGAGGCTCTCCACAATCTCCGGCACAACAGCAGTATCGGCCATTATCTCGCCATCCACCATCAGCTCCGGCATTCGTTTCTTCACCAGCTCAGCCGCTCGAGCCATCTTATGTGCCAGCGGATGCTGTGTGCTGCCGAAGTTGCTGAACGACAACATCGCAATCCGCGGCTCGATATCGAAGCTCCGGACTTTCTCCGCGGCAAGGATGGCAATGTCGGCCAACTGTTCCGCCGTCGGGTCGAAGTTCACGGTGGCATCGGTGATGAACCGGACGTCGTTCTTGAACACGAGCATGTAGAGACCGGCAACGGTGGTCAGGCCTTCGCGCGGACGTATCACCTGCAGCGCCGGACGGATCGTTTCCGGATAGTGTTGCGTCAGGCCCGACACCAGTCCATCCGCATCACCGGTATGGACCATCATCATGCCGTAGTTAATGGGACGACGGACGAGGGTACGGGCATCGGCCTGGGTGACACCTTTTCGCTTCCGCATGTCGTAATATTTGCTGGAGTACGCGTCGAACTTCTGTGAGTGTACCGGATCGACGATCTCGACGCCGTTCAGATCCAGATCGAGCATCTTGATCCTCTCGCGGATGACCTCGCGGTCGCCAATCAACACCGGCTCGGCAATCTTCTCATCCACGATGATCTGGCTGGCACGCAGGATTTTCTCCTCCATACCTTCCGGGAAGGTTTCGGTTCGCGCTGCGCCTTGTGTATGACGACCCGCATGATTTCCTTGGCGCGGCCAAACCTGCTTTCAAACGCGTCGCGGTATGCGTCCATGTTGTCAATCGGTTTCCGCGCAACGCCGGTCGTCATCGCGGCCGCAGCCACCGCAGGGGCAACCCACAACAGTACGCGCGGGTCAAACGGCTTCGGAATGATGTAGGTCCGCCCGAACTTGATCTTCTCTCCGCTATATGCTTTGATCACGGAATCAGGAACGTCCTCCATGGCAAGTTCCGCAAGGGCATGGGAAGCCGCGAGCTTCATCTCGTCGTTGATCGCCGTGGCCATCACATCAAGAGCGCCGCGGAAGATAAACGGAAAGCCAAGCACGTTGTTAACCTGGTTCGGATAGTCGGACCTCCCGGTGGCC
>JAERML010000114.1 GCA_016844425.1 Bacteroidota bacterium | reverse complement strand
CTGTGATTTGCCTGTATCGCATGATGAACGAACCACGAACGATGATGACACTGAACGAATCTTCCGGTGGTGCTTCTTGCCGAACGAAAGTACCTTCGCCCCGTGACGATAGTGTGATAGTGAGACTATATGCATTTCTCTGATCTTCAAAGCGGATGCCACTACTGACGGCCAACCGAGCGGATGCCGCCAGGGGATTGATGCCTCAACACTTAGCGCTAACTCTGAATCTTACTCTCCAACGTCGCGGCGGCGCATGACCATTGCAAACTGCACGACGGAATCGAGAAAAAGGAAAGACGGGATGGGTAATTTCTTGAAGGCCAATATATTAACCCCCCTTGCAAAATGCAAGGTAAAATCTGACTGGATTGCGATGCTAGAGATTGAATTTCTTCCGTTTTCTCCAAAGTGTCGCAGGGTCAATGCCTAAAAAGGTGGCAGCTTCATCAAGATCTTTGGCAATTCGGAGTACCTTGATAATGTGTTGGCGTTCCGCCTCTTCAAGCGAGAGGGTGTGGATTCCCGATGGTCCGACCATTTGGAACTCCTCTGGAAGGTGCTGCATCAGGATGCGGCTCCCGTGAGCGAGCAGCACAGCCCGCTCAATGACATTCCCCAGTTCCCGGACATTTCCCTTCCATGCATACCCCGTAAGTGCGTTCATTACTTCAGGTGCGATATCAACATGACTTCCAAACTTCCTTAGGAAGTGTTGCACGAGCAGGGGAATGTCCTCCACACGTTCGCGCAGCGGGGGAAGTTTCAGCTTCACGGCATTGAGCCGATAATAGAGGTCCTCTCGAAACTCTCCGACTTTTACCGCCTCTTCGAGGTTCTTGTTTGTCGCGGCAATGACGCGAACATCCACTTTGCGCGTTGAAGTCTCACCCACCCTCTCAAACTCCTTGCTTTGCAAAAATCGAAGGAGCTTCACCTGCATTGCAGCGCTGATCTCACCGATCTCGTCCAGGAACATGGTACCACCATCGGCCGCGTCGAACCGCCCTTGCCTGTCCTTCACTGCCCCCGTAAACGCACCCTTTACATGACCGAACAGCTCGCTTTCGAGAAGTGCCTCGGCCAGTGCAGAACAATTCACGGTAACAAACGGTCTCTCCACTCTCGGGCTTTTCTGATGGATAAGGTGAGCAAGTAGTTCCTTCCCTGTTCCACTTTCCCCTTCGATCAGAACGGTAATGTTGCTGGATGACACCTGCAGGGCAAGATCAACCAGAGAACGAACGCGCTCGTTGCGTGTTACGATCTCGCCGGTCCCGGTCCGCCGGAGGAGTTCTTCTCGAAGCATCCGGACTTCCCTTGTGAGGCGATGATGTTCGTACACCCGTTCCGCAACGTGCTGTAATTCGGAGAACTCGAATGGCTTCTGGAGATAGTCGAACGCGCCCGCCTTGATCGCTTCCACCGCGGAGTCGATACTGCCATGGGCGGTCATCAGCGTGACAATGACTTCCGGGGCAAGCTGTCGTGTTTCCTTCAAGAGTTGCATCCCATCGATGGGCTGCATTTTCAGATCATAGAAAGCAATGTCGTAGGTTTTCTCGCGGAGCGCGTCGAGAGCTTGCAGCGGGTTCATAAACGCGTCCACTGTGAACCCGGCATTTTCCAGACAGATCTTGGCTGTCTTCAAAATGTTTTGCTCATCGTCAACGAGGAGGATTCGTGCTCGGTGGGGCGCGTCGGTCATACGTTGGCCGCGGGTTGAATAGGATGCAAGGGAAGAACGAACGAGAACGTGCTCCCCTTCCCGGGTTCGCTGGCAGCCCAGATGCGGCCGCCGTACGTTTCCACAATCTCTTTGGCGATCGCCAACCCCAGCCCGACACTTCCCGGCGTGCTATCTGATGCACGTTTGACCTGCACAAACTTGTCGAAGATCTTCTCCAGGTGCTCATGGGCAATCCCCTGTCCCGTATCCTCCACTTCGATAAGGACTGTGTCCTGTTCTTCGCGTGCCCGGACGTTCACTTTCCCTCCGGCATCCGTATACTTCAGGGCATTTGAGACCAGGTTCGTAATTACCCATGAAAGTTGCTGTTCATCGGCAACCAGTGCGGGGAGGGTCTCGGGAATCTCCGTTGTGAGTGCGACGTTCTTTTCCTGGAACTGAAGATACAACGGCCGGAGTGAAAAGTCGATTACCGCGCGGATATTCAGTTCCTCGTTTTTCAAGACCAGTTTTCCCCCCTCCAGTTTTGAGAGTTGCAGAAGCTCCCGCGCGAGCTTTGTCAGCCGGTAGCAGTCCTCTTTGGCTGCATTGATCAACTCCTTTTGTCGCTCATTCAGCGGACCAAGGATCCCCTGGTTCAGAATATCCACACTCATGTTGATGGAAGTAACCGGAGTACGGAACTCATGCGAGAGGGTGGCAATGAAGTCCGATTTCATTCTGTCCAGTTCCTTGAATTGCGTTACATCTTGAAGTAGCGTCACCACGCCGTAAAGACCACCTTCGCTGTCGTAGATACGGGTGACCTTGGGCCGGAAGTAATACTGGCGGTCATGCCGGTCGATGTGAAGGATTTGTTCTTTCGTGTCAAAGCCTCCATCCGGCGAAGAGGACGCACGGATCAACGCGATGATCCGTTCGTCCCGGACAATGGAATTGACCGGCATGAACATGACGGCCTTTTCTTTGCAGTCAAACAAGTCCGCCACCACAGAGTTGACGTGGAGGATCTTCATCTGAGCGTCCGTCACGATGAGTGCATCGGAGATACTTTCGACGATGGCCTCTGATTTCCGTTTCTCGGAAATGATCTTGTCGATGTTCATCTGTTCGAACTTCCGGAGGCGTTCCGTCATCTTGTTGAATTCCCGGCTCAGGTGCCCGATTTCGTCGTTGGAGAGAACGTCAATTTTCAAATCGAGTTTCCCCAGGCCGATCTGCTTCACCGTTTCCGTCAGCTCTTCCGCAGGTTTGATCAACACTTTCGTGAGCCATGCGGTCGCAAGAATACTGAGAAGCAGGATAATAATCGATGCGATCATCGTGCCGTACGCCGTCTGACTTGCGATGGTGTGCGTACGGGCTTCGGCGTTGACCATGGCGGTCTGGTTCATCTGAAACAATTCGAAACAAAGCTCGCGCAGTTCATCTGAGTGAAGACGCACAACGGAAAAGTAGTACTCTTTCGCTTCTTCAAACGCACCTTGCTGGGTGCGGGCAATCATTGAGTCTGCGTACGTCGCATACGCACGGTAAGCGCTTTGAATAGAGTCGAGCAATGGTGGTGCCGCGGGGAGGGCACCCCATCGGACGGCTTGATCATACCAATAATAGAAGAGATCCTTGTTCTCGTTGTAACCTCCCGCCCGGGTGACATCTTCACCTTCACTTGCTGCGAGCAGAGCATTGTCCTGGCGCTCAAGCGACTTCACCATGTTCTCAGCGGCAAGTACGCTCTGGTAGTTTTCGCGCAGGATTTTCGCCACCGTGGTTCCGAGAGCGTAGAAGTTATACATCGACCAGAAACTCGCGGTGAGGTTCAGCATCACGAGGCTTGCAAATGTCCAGACGATCTTCGCGCGTATACTTGTCACCATCTCCGGTCACCCTAGGATTAAGCAGACAAGAATTCTCACAAGGCCATCCTGATTCTAAAAAAGAATGCCAATGAACGGACCGTGGGCGACCGCCCGATAATTGAATTTGCTGTTGCTCATTGCCCACGTCTGGAGCCGGAAGCGGTAGCCAATCGCAACCCCCTCAAGCAGACGAATATTCCTCAGTAATATCAGGGCTTCGCCCAGCGTGGCTGCTGAGAATCCCGTGCCTGTACTGAATCCCTCGGTGCTATAATGGAACACCTGAACCCCGGAGAGTGAGAAATCCATCTCTTCACCAATATGGCGATACTTCAACCCCAGGCCGATCCCCACGCTGGCAATGTTGAAGTTCTCTCGCTCGAATCCAATTCCCTCCGTCTTGGTGAAGTCTGCGGCCAGCAAGATTGGAACTACCAACACGCTTGGCCTTTTCCCGGAGACAGGAAGTTCGTCGGATACCGTCGCTCCGAAAAAAATCGAGGCCCGCGACCGCCCGAGAAGTCGAAACGAAGTGTAGCCAAATTGGATATCCACTGGCCCCTGCTTGAAGGAAACCACCGGCATCAACCGATCATACCCAAGCGCCAATGATTCCGGGAGAGAGTTTGAACCCCGGGGGGAGAATTCGCGTTGCACAACACCCGCCGTGAAGTACCGTGCATCAGACGGTTGGTATTCCCGCGGTTCGTAGTATTGGCTGAAGACGGGGGACGACCCCAGCACCAGACAACTGAGCATGGCAAAACGAGCCAATGGCGTAGGGCTTCTCATGTGTTACGTCGTTTGGATTCCTCCTGGTGTTCATCTTCCTTTTCCCGTGGAGGGAGTTTCTTGATCCGTAGCGTTTTCATAGTGTTCCTTCCCGCGGCCTCCACCGTACCGAGCCATCGGCCGATTTCCAGCGTTGCCCCCTTTTCAGGAACGCGTCCCAGCAATTGAATCACATAGCCGCTCACGGTGACAACATCCTTGGAGTCGGGAACTACATCGAACATGCGTGCAAAATCGTGCAGCGGCATGCTGCCGTCGATCAGGAACTCGGCGTCATTCACCTTTTGAACCATCAACGGCTCAACGTCAAACTCGTCGCGGATCTCACCGACCAATTCTTCAAGCACATTCTCCAGCGTAACGAGGCCCGCCGTTCCTCCATATTCATCCACGGCCACGGCCATTAACACGCGCTTGGCGAGAAACGTGTTGAGAATTCGCTCCAACGGTGTGGTCTCAGGGATGAAAAGCATTTCTCGTTTAATCTCCAGCAGCGCAGCGCCGCCCCCCTGCGTCCCTTTCAGTTTGAACAGATCTTTCAAATGAATCATCCCCAGCACATTGTCGAGGTCTTTTTCACACAGAGGGTAGCGTGTGAATTGGTTCTCCTGCGCGACGGCCATGTTCTCTTCAATGGATCGTTCGGTCGAGAGGAAAACAACGCTCGTCCGGGGAACCATCACTTCACGCACCGTCCTGTGCTGTAGCTCGATGGCATTGAGGAGGATGCTCTTGCCGGTGGAGGAAAAGACCTTTCCCTTGCTTAAAAGAAGACGGAGTTCCTCTTGCGAGTGAGCGATTTCTCCTTCCGTCGCGGGTTGAATCCCGACGAGTGCGAGGAAGTAATTGGCCGTACCGTTCAGAAGCCAGATGAATGGTCTGAAGACAATAAAAAACAGGTGCAACGGAGTGGCGATACCCAACGTCACACGTTGAGCACGCTGGATGGCAAGCGACTTCGGCGCCAGCTCCCCGAGCACGATGTGAAGAAAGGTAATGATACCGAAGCCGACTGCAAACGAAACCGTCTCCACCAGCGCAGGCTGCGTGATCCCCGCCCAGATGAACAATGGCTGCAGAGAGTGAGCGACGACCGGCTCACCAATCCACCCAAGACCGAGCGAAGTGAGCGTAATGCCCAACTGGGTGGCAGAGAGATATGC
>JAERML010000113.1 GCA_016844425.1 Bacteroidota bacterium | reverse complement strand
AGTTCAGTGCATTCAAGAGTAAGGTCAGCGCACGTTACCTGTATGCGAGAACGGAGGTGGGTGCATGGCACCTGAAGGAACGACTCGAAAACGGGGCCACGTTTGAAGCGCTAGCCCGGGATGTGTTTGACGATCCCGGATTGGCAAATAATGGCGGCTATCTGGGGTCTTTTGGCTGGGGCGAGATGGAGCCCGCGTTGGACGAGGCCGCGTTTTCACTCCCCATCGGGGCGGTCTCAGATCCAATCAGACTCACCATTGGGTATGCGATTGTAAAAGTCGAGACTCGACTGGCTAACCCATTTGCATCACAGGGGGACTATATCAAGAATCGCGACAAGCTTGCGAAAGCTGTCCACGAGAGAAAGGTCATTCGGCTTATCAGGGATGAAACTGCCAGAATCACGAACGTTCTTTCCCCTGAATACAATCAGGAATCACTCGTGAAGGTGTTCTCATTTTGGAATACGATACAGCCCTCCTTGACCTCGACTGGAAGTGTGGAGCAAGAGGTGTGGGAAGTTCCGACTCAGATCTCCGAGCTCCCTCTGGTAAAATTCAAAGATCGAACATGGACGGTCGCCGAATTTGCTTTGCGATTGTCTCGAACGACACAGAGACAACGTCGTCGGGTGGAATCAGTGGAAGATCTGAAAGAATTCATTCTCGGGCTGGCGACACGGGAAGAGCTCCTGAAACGAGCCCGTGCCCTTGGTTTGGAGCACGATGGTGCCGTGATCGACCATGTGCAAAAGGGGAGGCTGGCCCATCTGCTCAAGCGTTGGGGGGCGAGTGTCACAGACACCGTCGGAACCTCGGGTTGGCCTGAGGAAGCCATCACATCCCAGTATGAACAGAAACAGGGGGAATATGTTTACCCTCCTGAGGTGAATGTCGCCGAGATATTGGTTCGCACAAAAGAAGAAGCAGCCGCCCTTCTCCGGAGAGTGAGGAATGGTGCGGACTTTGCCGAGCTTGCCCGCAAGCATTCGATCCGACTTTGGGCGGCGAAACGTGGCGGCGAGCTTGGCTTTGGCTCACGCGCCGGGTACGGCATCCTCGCGGATAGGATTTTTTCAGCAGAGGTAGGACGAGTGATTGGGCCTGAACATGTGGACCCGTATTACGGTGTCTTTAAAGTCCTGGCCAAGAAAGAAGGTCGTCCCAAATCACTCGAGGAGGCGCGAGACGAGATCATCAGGGAATTGTCCCTTGAACGGGAGCAGGCAGCCTCACGCCGCGCCGTGGAGCAACTCAGCGTTGGCGTTTCGATTCCAATTGATGACGAAGCACTAGCAAATGTAATGGTGAACTAGGAATCAAGCCAGAGGATAGGAAGTCATGAAACGAACATCCTTCGCAGCCATAGTATGCATGCTTGTTGCTTTCCAGTCGGTGGTAGGTTGGGCCGGAACAACAGGAAAGATTGCAGGTGAAGTCAAGGATAGTCAAACAGGTGAGGCAATTGTAGGGGCATCTATCGTGGTGGAAGGGACTTCGTTCGGCGCTGCCACCAACATTGATGGATACTATGTCATCCTGAACCTTCCTCCTGGAAAATACAATCTGGTCGGTTCATCAGTCGGGTACAGCAGACAGACGGTGATGGGGCTGACCGTCTCGATTGACCTGACCACAACACAGAATTTCAGTTTATCGCCCACGGTAGTGGAGGGAGAAGAAGTGGTCATCACTGCAGAAAGGCCCTTGATTAAAAAAGATCTCACCTCTTCGGAGTCGCGCGTTGATGCGAGTACGATCGAGACGCTCCCGGTATCAGAGGTGAGTGAAGTTCTTTCGCTTCAGGCCGGGATCACAACGGACCGGGATGGGGGGATTCACATTCGTGGCGGACGAACGAGTGAGGTTGCGTACTGGGTGGATGGTGTTTCGGTATCAGATGTGTATGATGGCGGCCAGGCCGTCCAGGTGGACAACAACTCCGTGCAGGAGTTACAGGTGATCAGCGGAACGTTCAACGCCGAGTATGGGCAGGCGATGTCCGGCATCGTGAACATTGTCACGAAGGATGGCGGCCAACAATTTCACGGCAGCATCTCGACCTATGTTGGTGACTACGTGACGTCTGACGGTGGCAGGAATGACGGCCGAGCATTTCTCTATGATGGCAGCAACCCACCGGATGTGCTCTCTGATGAGATCTACTACAATCTGGACAAGATCCGCCCGCTGGACAACCGCAACTTCGAGGCCAGCCTCAGCGGCCCGATTCCCGAAATGCCACTGACCTTTTATGTATCGGGACGATATTTTAAGAGTAGTGGCTGGCTCTATGGCAACCATGTCTTTTACAATGATGGGATGCTTGACACGAATACAGTCGGCATACTCCCCGGGTCAGTCCCTGGGACGGCAACGCTTCTGATTGGAGACAATCCGGTGCCAATGAACGGCAGAACCAGGGTGTCGGGACAGGCCAAGCTCACGTATCAAATCAGTGGCACCATGAAGTTTACCCTGAGCGCTCTTGCAAGCAGGATCGAATACCGTGACTTCAGCCACGATTACAAACTCATTCCTGATGCCGACGTCAACAAGTTTGACAACGGGTTGAACCTCTCTGCACTCTGGACACATACTCTTGGCTCCTCTGCGTTCTACACAATCAACCTCTCCTATTTTCTGAAGGACTTCAAAGAGTACCTCTTTGAAGACATCTTCGACGAGCGATACATTGTCGAGGACGCTCCGCTGCTGCGCCAAAAGAACGTCGAGGAATTCAACAAGTTCGGCACAAACAACCATCGGTTCAAGCGCAATACCGAAACACGTGTTGCCAAGATCGACTACACGGATCAGGTGAGCAGTCTCCACCAGATCAAGGCAGGGCTGGAAGGGAAGCTTCACCGTCTCTACCTTGAGGATTACACTTTGCAGGACCCAGCTAGCACAGGAGCCCGCGTTCCTGTGCACACCAGCTCACTCTATGAGGAGTATACCCAGGAACCAGTTGAGCTTTCCGCGTACCTTCAGGATAAGCTGGAGTATGAGAACATGATTGTGAATGTCGGAGTCCGGTTTGACTACTTTGACTCAAAAGGGTTGTTGCCAAAGGATGCGAACGATCCGAACATGTTCAATCCCGCCAAGGTGGCGAACAGAGTCGACCTCAACGGGGACGGAGTAAGGAGTGATGAAGAACAGCTCGATCCTGCTGTGCTTGCCGCCCGACGGACCACGTGGTACCGGAAAGCCTCCACGAAATACAGCGTTAGCCCTCGGTTGGGCATCTCCTATCCAATTACCGACAGGGGCGTACTCCACTTCTCATATGGTCACTTTCTCCAAATTCCCTCTTTCATTCATCTTTATCAGAAGCCTGACTTCAAGACACTCCCGACACAGTCAGGCGTACAAGGTGTCTACGGGAACCCGGACCTGAAGCCACAGAAGACGGTAATGTATGAGATCGGGTTGCAGCAACAGGTGGCTGCAGATCTGAGCCTTGACGTGACAGCGTTTTACAGAGATACGCGCGATTGGGTCACGACAAGTCCTCCCATCGGCCTTCGGGATCCGGAGAACAACGTTTCGAGCTACACAATGTATGTGAACAGGGATTATGCAAACTCACGCGGGATAACGATTTCGGTGAACAAACGTCCAACCGAATTGATCTCGTACAACCTCTCCTACACCTATCAAAACGCTGAAGGGTTGAATTCAAACCCGGATGATGCGCTTGCAGCATTTAACAGCAACAGCCAGCCGGCCCAGGACCTCACACCCCTGGACTGGGATCAAACACACACAGCCAATCTCACCGTTTGTATCGGCCGTGAGGATTGGGGTGTCTATCTCCTCGGACGATACGGTTCCGGTCTTCCCTACACGCCCACGATCAACCAGGCCGAGGGGAGAGGGGAAGACGCGGCACGCGTGGTTTCGAACAACAGCCGCCGAAGACCGACAAACTACACGGTCGATCTCCGTCTCTTCAAGAACATTGATGTGAGCCCGTTGAACCTCAGCTTTTTCGTCAAGGTCTTCAACCTTTTTGACAGGAGGAATGAGGTGGACGTCTTCGGACAAACCGGACGTGCCACTGCGACCCCTGCACAAATTGGTCGGGAAGGCATCAGCGGTGGAAATAGAACGAACACGGTGGAATCGTATCTAGTTCGGCCGAACTATTACTCCGAACCGAGAGAGATTCAGGTCGGCGTGGAAATCAACTACTAATCCCAACTTATGATAATGACATCGATCGCGAATCAAGGAGCGCATCTCATGGTGAGAATTCCACGCAATGTGGCATTGCTCGCATTGTTTGTCTGTCTCGGACTCCAGTATGTCCTCGCGCAAAACGGCGGACACGTGCCGAGTAGGGAGCGTGTTGATCCAAGTCTCCGACGCAGGACGGAAATCGACGGGAACAACGTCCGGACAAGTGTCTTCAACTTTGTATTCTCCGGCCGCACGGGAGCAGGTCAGGGGGTGCCGTACGAGTGGCCCAAGAATACGAACCGGTACTACGTTGCACTAGTTGCACTCTTTGTTGGGGCTGAAGTTATAGATGATACCGGGCGCGTGCAGCGTATCGTCGACTTGCCATCCTACAGAACAAACCGGGCCACGGGTGGCGACTGGAACATGAATCCGATTCCCGGATATTTCGATTTGGAAACGGACAAGATCGCCAAGAGCGACGAGCCGACTACCTGGCCAGCGTTCTGGCCCGACAAGCAGTCCGATCCCAATGACCCGGGCTGGCCCGGAAGCTGGAACGGTTTTTTTGGCAAAGACCAGTTCAATGCAGACCAGGAAATCTATGCGCGCATTGGTGACGACAATTACAACAGATTCCGCTACTCACCCGATACCACCGACCTGAACCGACGGGGACTTGGACTTATCATCGATTACCGGGCCCTCGAGTGGTCGCAGGCATCCGTCGCCGATGGGGTCTTCTTTATCCATGAAGTGAAGAACGACGGAACAAAGGACATCAAAAAGGCTGCAGTAACTCTGTGGCTGGCAGATTTTGTTGGCGGTGACGGAGATTCTCAGGACGATGCACCAACGTTCGACCTGCTCCTCGACGTTGCGTTCTCACTTGACCGTGACGGCATCAGCTCCAACCCGGCATTTCAGAACGTCTGTGTGGGGGCGGCGGCGACGTTGTACCTTGAGACACCTGGAAACGCGGAAGACCGGATCGATAACGACGGGGATAGTCCCGAATACACGAGCGGGCCGAAAATCACAGGGCAACTTCTGCTTGGGGCCGGCTCTTTTCCCGTGGAGATCTCGGGTAACCAGATCGACGATAACCACAATGGTATGATCGATGAGGACTCCACATACGTTCCTTTTGGCCAGCAACGAGGCGTCGGCTTTGACGACGGCATTGATAACAACGGTGATGGTGAAGCGGATGGTCCGACGATCACCCAGCAGATGATCAACCAAGCCGCGAACGATCACCCAGCAGATGATCAATCAAGCCGCGACTGATCCCTGGCTCCGGTGGCCGCCGAATCCTGAAACGGACCCGTTCTGGGCACCCAACAACCCGTTCCTGCAACAGTCAATTCACTTGATTCAGGTGGGGACCGAAGACCTTGGGCGGAAGTTCAAGGATAACATTGATAATGACGGTAGTTCAGATGCCAATCTTCCTGCAGTCACACAAGCAATGGTTACCGCCGCCGCTGCCGATGTATACCGAAGGTATCGAGTACCAGGTACTGACGTGGTTCTGTACGATCTGGGCGCAGAAGACTTGGGAAAGAAGTATGTCAATGTGGACGGGCTCCACAATGCAAGGATTGACGATGGCATCGATGAAATGGCGGACGAGTCCCGCAACGATGGAATCGACAATGACGGCGACTGGGATGCATTGTCCGACGATGTTGGACTCGATGGCGCCCCGGAAACCGGGGATGTCGGTGAGGGAGACGGCAAGCCGACATCCGGCGTGGGTACACCATTTCCAGGTGAGCCGAACATTGATAAGACGGACGTTTCCGAAGCAGACCAGATTGGTCTTACGAACGTGCAGTAT